>JAEXJH010000243.1 GCA_023445955.1 Pseudomonadota bacterium | reverse complement strand
CCCCCAGCCACTTCCGCACCAGGTCCGGATCATCCACCGTCGCCGACAGCCCCACCCGCCGCATCGACGGGGCGAACTGCTGCAGGCGGGCGAGACCCAGCGCCAGCAGGTCGCCCCGCTTAGACGGCCAGATCGCGTGGGCCTCGTCGATGATCACGCAGCGCAGGTCTGAGAAGTACTCGCGCGCGCCCTCCCAGGCGCAGAACAGCGCCAGCTGCTCGGGCGTGGTCAGCAGGATGTCCGGCGGCTTCACGCGCTGGCGCGCCTTGCGGGCCTCGCCGGTGTCGCCGGTGCGGCTCTCGGCCACGATCTTCAGACCCATCTCGCGAATAGGGGTCAGCAGGTTGCGCTCGACGTCGACGGCCAGGGCCTTCAGCGGCGAGATGTAGAGGGTGTGCACCCCGGCCGGCGTATTGCGCGGCCGGCGTTCGTCGAGCTCGATCAGGCTGGGCAGGAAGCCGGCCAGGGTCTTGCCGCCGCCGGTGGGGGCGATCAACAGGGCGCCGCGGCCTTCGCGGGCCTTCTCCAGCATGGCCAGCTGGTGCGTGCGCAGGTTCCAGCCGCGCTTGGCGAACCACGCTTGGAACTTGGGAGGAAGAGCATCGCCTGCGAGCATTGACCGCGATATAGCATGTTCCCCTTCTGTTTCATCCGTCTTTTGAACCCGTATCGGGCGAGTCCGGTTGCTTGCGGCAAGGCTTGCGGTTGTCTGCCTTGACGCCTCCGCCGTCGATGCGACGATCCGGGGACGGTGGGGATCTGATGCGTACCAGAGTGCTGCCTGTGGTGTTGGCCTTGGCGTTGTCTGTTGGCGGCGCGGCTTCCGCGCGGCCGGACGGCTCGGCCGAAGCCAAGGCCACGTTCGCCGCCACGCTGAAGGAAGCGCAAGGCGGCGCAGCCGCGCGCTATGTCGACCTGGCCATGCTCTATCTCGACGGCGATGGCGTCGAGCGCGACGTGCCCCAAGCCCTGGCCTGGCTGCGCAAGGGCGTGGCCGGCGGCGACACCGACGCCATGGTCGAGCTGGGCAATGTCTATTTCGACGGGGCCGACGGGGTGAAGATCGACCGCCGCGCCGCGATGAAGCTCTACGCCCAGGCCGCGCGGCTGGGCGACCCCAACGGCATGTATAATCTGGGTGTCGCCCATGAAGGCGGCGAGGGCCTGCCTGAGAACCCGCGCCTGGCGCTGTCCTGGTACCTGAAGGCCGCCGCCGCCGGTTCGGCGCGTGGCTATTACAGCGCCGGCGAGGCCTATCTGGACGGCGACGGAACGCGGGTCGACACGGCCAAGGGCGTCGCCATGTTGCGCAAGGCGATCGAGATGGGCTCGGCCGACGCCATGAACGAGATGGGCCGGCTGCACTCGGAAGGCGCAGGCGGCGTGCGGCTGGACCACGCCGAGGCCCTGAAGCTCTACAGCGCCGCCGCCGCCAACGACCTGCCGGCGGGGATGTCGAACCTGGGTGTCGTGCACCACAACGGCGAGGGCGTGCCAGTCAACTACACCCAGGCCATGCACTGGTTCCAGCTGGCCGCCGACCGGGGCTATCTGGAGGCCTGGTACGATCTGGGCGTCATGTGCGAGCGCGGCCAGGGCATCAAGGCCGACGACGACCTGGCCCTGCTGATGTACCGCAAGGCGGCCGAGAGCAAGGACGCCGACCTGCGCCAGAAAGCCCAGAAGGCGATCAACCGCCTGACGGGCTTCGACGACGACGACGCTCCGGTGGTCTGAACCGCCTGTTCTTATTCTGTTTCGCGACGGTTTCTGCTAACGGAGTCGCGTGACCGCCTTCCCGCCGACTCTGGATCTCGCCCCCGCGCTTGTCGTGCTGCCGGGGCCGCGCGCGGGCGTGGCCGACGGGGCGGGCGAGGGGCGGATGCTGCGGCCGCCGGATGCGCGCGATCTCTTCGAACATGGCCCGGTGCTGGTGGCCCACGCGGCCATGACCGCCCGCCGCCTGAACCTGTCGCCGCCGTCGCGCCATCCGCGCCTGTTCGACGTGCTGGAGCTCTACGCCTTCGTCCGTCCGGCGACGTTTTGCGCGCCCTCGGCCGTGGGCCTGGCCATGGCGTTGGGCCTGCGTGAGCCGCACGGCGCCGCCGAACAGGCTCAGAGCCTGCGCGAGAGCGCCGACGCCCTGCTGCGCGACCTGATGGTGGCCCCGGTCCCTTCGCGCGAGGAGGCCTTGGCCGTGGCCGAAACCCTGGCCAAGGCCGGCTGGTCGTGGGGACCGGCCGTGAGCGGCGCCTTGCGGGCGGGGCAGGCCGGCAACCACTTCCGCGGCTCGGGCCTCGATGTCTGGGCGCGGCTCGTGGAGTGGGAAGACCAGGCCCCGCCCGGCGAGCCCGGCTCGCGGCCGATCGATCCCGAACGGGCCGCCGAGCGCCTGACCCAGCTGCTGCAGCGTTCCGGCCTGGAGGAGGTGCGCGAGGCGCAGGTGACCTTCGCCAAAGAAACCGCGTTCGCCTTCCAGCCCCGCGAGCGCGAGGGCGAGCCGCACATGATGCTGGCCGAGGCCGGCACCGGCGTGGGCAAGACCCTGGGCTATCTGGCCCCGGCCTCGCTGTGGGCCGAGGCCAATGGGCCGTCGGTCTGGGTCAGCACCTATACCCGCGCCCTGCAGCGCCAGATCGAGCGCGAGAGCCGCTCGATCTATCCCGACCCCAAGGAGCGCGCCCGGAAGGCCGTCGTCCGCAAGGGGCGTGAGAACTATCTGTGCCTGCTGAACTTCCAGGAGCAGATCAACGGCGCACAGCTGGGCAATGGCGACCTGATCGGCCTGGCCCTGACCACGCGTTGGGCGCGGGCGACCCGCGACGGCGACATGACCGGCGGCGACTTCCCGGCCTGGCTGCCGACGCTGAGCGCGGTGCCGCCCTCGGCCCAGGCCAGCCCCTCGAACCTTGTCGACCGGCGCGGCGAGTGCATCCACGCGGGTTGCCAGCACTATCGCATCTGCTTCATCGAGAAGGCCGTGCGGGCGTCCAAGCGCGCCGACATCGTCATCGCCAACCACGCCCTGGTCCTAACCCAGGCCGCCTTCGACGGCGCCCGGACGGCTCGGGGCCTGAAGGGCGACAACGAGACCACCAGCCTCAAGCGCATCGTCTTCGACGAAGGTCACCACCTGTTCGAAGCCGCCGACAGCGCCTTCTCGGCGGCCGTGTCCGGGGCCGAGGCCGCCGAGCTGCGCCGCTGGATCCGCGGTCCCGAGGGCCGTGGCCGTCGCGGTCGGGGCCTTGAAGCCCGTCTGCTCGACATCCTCGGCGACAGGGAAGGCGCGCGCGGGGCCATGACCCAGGCGTTGCACGCCGCCGCCGCCCTGCCGGGCGAGGGCTGGTCGGGCCGGGTCGCGCCGCCGGACGGCCAGATCAACCCCATCGGGCCGATCGAGAACTTCCTGGTCGCGGTGATCGAGCAACTGCGCGCCCGCACGAGCGAGCGGGGCGGGCAGGACCTTGGCCTGCAATGCGACGCCCGGCCGGCCACCGACCTCGTCCGCGAGCGCGCGCCGGAAGCCGCCAAGGCCCTGGCCGCCATCGAGGCCCCGCTGCTGGCCCTGGCTCGCGCGCTGGAGGACGTGCTGGACGAGGACGCCGAGCATCTGGGCCCCTCCGAACGCGCCCGCATCGAAGGCGCGCTGCGGGGCCTCGACCGCCGCGCCCGCATGACCCTGCCGGCCTGGCGCTCGATCCTGAAGGCGATCGAGGACGACGACATCGAGCCGACCGACAGCGATCCGGACTTCGTCGACTGGTTCGAGGCGACGTTCTTGTACGGCCGTGTCGTCGACGCCGCCTGCCGCCGCCACTGGGTGGATCCGACCGAGCCGCTGCGCGCGGCGGTGCTGTCGCCGGCCCACGGCGTGCTGGTGACCAGCGCCACCCTGGTCGATCCGGCCCTGGAAGATCCCTTCGCCCTGGCCGAGATGCGCACCGGCGCGGCGCGCCTGCCGACCGCGCCGAAGGTGCTGCGCCTGGTCTCGCCGTTCGACTACGAGAACAACGCCAAGGCCTATGTCGTCACCGACGTGAACAAGGAAGACCCGCGCCAGGTCTCGGCGGCCATGCGCGAGCTGTTCCTGGCCGCCGGGGGCGGGGGCCTTGGCCTCTTCACCGCCATCCGCCGCCTGAAGGCCGTACACGAGCGCATCGCCGCGCCCTTGGCCGACCAGGGCCTGGCGCTCTACGCCCAGCATGTCGACCCGCTGGAAGTCGGCGCGCTGGTCGACATCTTCCGGGCCGAGGAAGACGCCTGCCTGCTGGGCACCGACGCCATCCGTGACGGGGTGGACGTGCCGGGCCGGTCCCTGCGCCTGCTGGTCTTCGATCGCGTGCCGTGGCCGCGCCCGGACGTGCTGCACAAGGCCCGCCGCCTGCGCTTCGGCGGCAAGGGCTATGACGACGCCGTGGCCCGAGCCCGCATCAGCCAGGCCTTCGGCCGCCTGATCCGCCGCGCCGACGACAAGGGCGTGTTCGTGATGCTGGACGCCGCCGCGCCGACGCGCCTGTTCTCCAGCCTGCCCGAGGGCGTGACCCTGGAGCGGGTCAGCTTGGTCGAGGCCATCGAGGCGACCGCCGCCTTCCTGTCTAAGAATGGCGCCAACTGACTCAAAGCCGTCGAATTTCTGCAATCGAGCCGCTCTAGAAGCCTCCGCGGGGATAGGCCGTAGGAGCGTAACGATGATCAGACCCGCCGACCCCGCCATCGACGAAGCCGCCGCCCCGTCGCGGTCGCGGTCCGCCCGCGCCCTGGTCCAGGCGGTGCGCTGGCGCACGGGCCTCAGCCAGGCCGAGTTCGCCCGCGCCTTCCACATCGACCGGACGCTGCTGGAAGATCTGGAGCATGGCGACGCGCGTCCCGACGCGGCCCTGACCGCCTATCTGCGCGTCATCGACCATGCGCCCGATACGGTGCGCGAAGCGCTGGCCCTAGCACGGCCGTAGCGTCTATCCGCCGACCACCGTCGTACCTGCTGCAGGCAAGGAGCAAGCGCATGCGGCGATGGATCGTGACGGCGGGGATTTTGTGGGCCTTGAGCGGACCCGCCCACGCCGTCGAACTGACGCCCAAGGCGCAGGCCGCCCTGGCCAGGGGCGAGGCCTATGCCGAGGTCTCACCCGATCCTGACGGCGTCTCCGGCCACGTGCGGGCGGTGGTCGACATCGCTGCGCCGCCGGAGAAGGTCTGGGCGATCATGACCGACTGCGCTACGGCGGGTAAGATGATCACCAACCTGGCCAGCTGCCGCATCGTCTCCGGCGACCAGCGCAAGGGCTGGGACATCCGTGAGCACGTCACGCGGCGCACCTTCGTCTTCCCGGGCATGCGGATCGTGTTCCGCTCTGACTACGAACCGTTCAGCCGGATCCGCTTCCACCTGGTCGAGGGCGATCTGAAGGTCGAGCAGGGCGAGTGGCGGCTGCAGCCGCTGGACGGCGGGCGCGGTACGCGGGTGTTCTATGAAAACCGCCTGGCGGTCGACTGGCCCGTGCCCAAGGGCATGATGCGCGAGGCGCTGCGCAAGGACACGCCGAAGGTCCTGATGAACCTGCGGCGCGCCTGCGAGTAGGAGTCTCTAGGCGTCGATATATTTGATCAGCGTGGCCATGTTGGCGATGAACGCGCCGGTCGAGACGCCGATCTTCGGGTGCGGATCGGGATAGGGCGAGGTGTCGTACTTGTCGCCGACCTTGGTCTCCGAGAAGTCGCCCGGGGTCGGCGTGGCCGGCGGTTCGCCCGCATAGGGCTGGCTGGTCGAGGTCAGCGGCGTGGGCCACCAACCCTCGGCGTTCAGCTCCATCGTCAGCTTGGTGACCTTCTCGGCGTCGGCCGACACGGCTTTGGTCGCCGAGCTGGACAGGTCGCCGCCGACCGACAGGTCCTCGACCGAGATATCCTTGACCATGAAGTATTTGGGCAGCGGACGCTGACCCTTCAGCGGCGAGTGCTTGCTGGCCTCTTCCGGCGGCGTGGCCTTCAGCTTCTCGTAGCGAGCGCGCAGGCCCTTCACATCGACGTTCCGGAACGACGAGTAGTGGGTGACCGTGTTGTGCGGGTTCTCGTCGGCGAAGTAGCGGCCGCTGACCACGTTCGAACCGGTGCGGTGGATGTACAGCGGCCGGCCGTTGCCGATCTGGATGAAGGTCGGATAGCGCGCCTTTCCGGGCATGACGTCGTCGGGCAGGCGCACCGAGTCCAGCCAATCCAGGGCTTCCGGCACGCGGGCCAGATACTTCGGGTCGCCGGTCAGCTGGTAGAAGGTCATCATCTGCGACAGGCAGCTGCCGGTGGCGTGGGTGGCGAAGGCCTTCGGCTCATAGGTGCGCGCGCCGGCCGGCTTCAGGTCGGCCACGGTGTGCTGCAGGCCCCAGGCCGGCTGCGGTTGCGGCTGCTGGCAGGCCACGTAGCAGTCCATGGCGCGGCGGATCGGCTCCAGCACGGTTTTGTCGCCCAGGGCCTGGTAGACCATGATCAGGAACTCGATGTTCTCGCCGACCACATCGTCATTGAAGGTGATGAAGCTGGTGTAGTCCGGGTTGCCGTGGTGGTGGAACTCGTCCTTCAGCGGATAACGCTGCGGCCAGCCGCCGACCGGATACTGGCTCTCCAGCACGAACTTCAGCGCCTTCTCGAAGGCGGCCTTGTACTTGGGATCCTTCTTCTCGACGTACATGCGCAACATGAACTTGCAGCACTCGGCGGTGCCTTCGTCGTCAAAGGTGCAGTTGCCGTAGTAGTGCTGGAATTCCTCAAGCCGCCAGCCGTTCTTGCCGATGGTGTCATACCACTTCTTCAGCGAGGCCTCGCCGGCGAAGTCGCCGATATAGTTCCAGCCGCCGGCCGGGTTCTGGATGGCGATCAGGGCGTCGGCGGCCTTGCAGGCGGCGTCGTAGTAATACTCGTCTTTCGTGGCGTGATAGGCGTCCAGGAACAGGTGGCCGACCGTGCCGGTGCCGGGCGGCTGCACCCAGATCATCGTCGGGAAGGCTTCCATCTCGCCCCAGCGGCGCGACAGGTCGGCCGAGTAGGACCAGACATAGCCGCCCTTGTAGGCGGCCTTCTCGACCATGAACCTGGCGGCCTTCTTCATGATCCCCAGCGCGTCGGCCTTGGTCGGCGCGGCCAGGGCCTTCAGCGGCAGGCCCGCGGCGGCGAAGGCGGCGGCCGTGGTGGCCATCAGGCGGCGACGGGAAATGGGGCTGAGCGGCATGGGAGACTCCGGCTGACGCGGGACACAGGTCGGGCCGGAAGGGGACTTGGTTGGCGTTCCTCCCGGGCCGTCGAGGGCCCCGTCGTCCTTTTTGGCGACGCATTGAGTCTAACGTGCTACCG
>JAEXJH010000242.1 GCA_023445955.1 Pseudomonadota bacterium | reverse complement strand
CGCTGGCGTAGGCGGCCATGCCCTTCAGTCCGGTCACATCGCCCTGGCCCACGGCGCGCGGCGAGGCGCAGGCCGACAGCAAGGCCAGGCAGGCTCCGGCCAACAGAAAGCCACGTGCGCGCATGGTCATTCGCCCCCGGACGACAGGATCGTCCGACGATAGCGCCAGCCGCGCTTCAGGTCACGTGAGCCAGGCGTTCAGGGCAAACCAGGCCAGGATGACCACGGCCCAGGCCAGCGACGCCAGCCCGACGACCACCGCGAACGCGGCAAGGCGACTCCGGCCCTGCTGGCCGTCGTTCGGCCGCCGCATCACGCTCGACTGCTCCATCTTGGTTACGCTCCCCGATCGCGTCCCAGGAGCTTAGACGGCAAGATCCCCGCGGCGCCCAGAGCCAAGGCCTCTGTTTTTACAATGGATTACATTGGGAATAGCGAGGGTCGCGCCGGCCGCATGAGGACGAGAACACCACCGGGCCGCGCAAAAGCCGATCGATCCGTCCAAGTTTTCCGACGACGGAAGGCGCAAGGTGATCGGGTCTTCACAGACAAGGCCCGCCCCTCCCCCAGCAGGGCCTTCAAGCGCCGCTCTCCTCCCCTTTCCCCCGACCGGAGGAGGGCGGCCTCCCACTCCTGGTAAAGATCAGGCGCGCGCGAGAGACGGCGCCGCCCGATGCAACCCGCGCCGCGACATTTCGCCACATAAATCCAGGTCCAGCCATGCGCGCCTGCGAATACCGGGCTACTCGCGGTCAGGCTTAACCATGAAAACCGCCTCTATTTGCGCGTGCAGGCGGATTTTCGAGGCTTTACGACCTCAGGATGGCCGCATCGAACCTTCCGAGGATCGTTCGCAACAAACGATCGTCTTTCCGCCAAAAAGATGGATAGTGCTGCGCCGTGAAGGGGCGGCGTTTTGGCGGACGTGGGTGATCTATTGGGCGTGATGGACTCGGACAAGGCCGCACTGCTGGGCCTGTACGAGGAAAAGCGCGCCAATCTGGTGCGCTTCTTCGCGGCGCGCCTGAACTCCCGCGCCGAGGCTGAAGACCTCGTCCAGGACCTCTATCTCCGGATCAGCGGCATGGAATCGATCGGTCCGGTCGACAATCCGTCGGCCCTGCTGCACCGGATCGGCTCGAACCTGATGCTGGACCGCCTGCGCAGCCAGAAGCGGTCGGGGACGCGCGACAGCGACTGGCGCAGCGTCAACACCACCGTCGTGGCCGGCCAGGAGATCGCCGACGAACCCGCCGCCGACGAGGTGGTCGCCAGCCGCCAGCGGCTGAAGGCCCTGGTCGAGGCGGTCGAGGACCTGCCGGAAAAGACCCGTCAAGCTTTTCAGCTGCATAAGCTGGAAGGGCACAGTCACATGGAAACCGCGCGTCGCATGGGCATCAGCGTCAGTACGGTGGAAAAGCACATAAGCTCCGCCTTAAAGACCCTGACGAGGCGGCTACGTTGATTTATGCAGGGTCATATGGGGGACGGGCTTCCTTGGCGCCGTCTAGGTGCTGGGGGATGATGGATCCTCGACGGAGCAACACCGGATGAGCCGGTCAGCGCAACACCTGCAAGAGGCGGCCGATTGGCTGACCAGACTGCAGCAGCCGGAGGTCGAAGAGACCGACTGGCTGGCGTTTGACGCCTGGCTCAGCGAGCCCGGTGCGCAGGAGGCGTATGACGCCATCCAAGCCGTCGACGAGGAGATCTTCCAGCGAGGTTCGGCCGTCCGGGGGGAATTGGCGGAACCGAGGCGCGCCGCGGCGAAGCGTGCGTTCCAGATCGACTGGCGTTGGCTGGGCGGTCTGGGCGCGGCAGGCGCCGCGGCGGCCGTCGCGCTGGTCGTCGCGCCCTGGGGCGAGCTGCTGCCCGCCTCCGACACGCTCTACACCACGACCAAGGGCGAGAATCGCGCCATCGCGCTGGCTGACGGCAGCCACATCGACCTGAACACCGACTCGCACCTGTCCGTGCGCATGGAGAAGGACGCCCGCCGCGTCACCGTGCACGATGGCCAGGCCCTGTTCGACGTGGCGCACGACACCGCGCGTCCGTTCCTGATCACCGCTGGCGACGAGACCGTACGCGTGGTCGGCACCAAGTTCGACGTCCGTCGCCGCGACGGCCAGCTCACGGTCACCGTGCTGCGCGGCCTGGTCGAGGTCTCGACCGACGGCGACGACACCCCCGTGCGCCTGCGCCCGGGCCAGATGCTGGAGCATGTCGAGGGCGCTTCGGGCGTCACCGTGCGCAGCGTCGCGGCCGAGGATCAGGTGGGCTGGCGCTCGGGCCGACTGATCTATCGCAACGAGCCGCTGACGCGGATCGTGGGCGACATGAATCACTATTTCGATCGGCCGCTTCGCCTTGAAGGTGAAAACACCGCCAATCTTCGGTTCTCCGGCGTATTGATCGTGGATGGTCAGGATGCGATGGTCCGTCGCCTGACCAGCCTGATGCCGATTTCCGCGACGCCGAGCGATGATTCTATTGTCCTGCGCGGAAGGCCGTCCGCTCCCCACTGACGTTCTTGATCGGGTCCGGCCCTGAGCCGGGCCTTGTTCCTGTTCGCCGCCAGTGTTCTGGGCCTGGGCGTCAGCGCGCATGAGGCCAACGCCGCGGACCCGCGCGTGCGTCTCGATATTCGCAAGCCTACCGCCGCCGAGACCCTGATCGAACTGGGCGTCCGCATGGGCGCGACCATCGGCGGGGTCGAGGCCTGCAAGGGCCCCGGCGTTCCGCTGGTCGGGACCTTCAGCCTGCGCGAGGCCCTGGACCGGGTCAGCCAGGGCAAGAGCTGCGCCTACAGCTTCATCGACGCCCGCACGGTGCGTTTCTCGGTCGTGCGCCCGGCCCCGCCGCCGCGTCCGGTGGTCGCCGCGCGGCCCGTCGTCCCGTCCGAACCGATCGCGCCCCTGGCGCCGCTGGTCGTCAACGCCGGCAAGCGCTCTCCGCGACTGGGCGCCTTGGCCGGCGGCGTTAGCGTCATCGGTTCGCCGCAGCTGCAGGACATCGGCGCCACCGAGACCGGCTCGGTGGCCCGCCAGACGGCCGGCTTCATGACCACCAACCTGGGGGCGGCGCGCAACAAGATCCTGCTGCGCGGCCTGTCGGACGGGACCTTCACGGGCCGCACCCAGTCGACGGTCGGCACGTATCTCGACGACGTCCCGGTCAACTACAACGCCCCCGATCCGGACCTGCGGCTGATCGACGTCGACCGGATCGAGGTGATGCGCGGACCGCAGGGCGCGCTCTATGGCGGCGGCTCGCTGTCGGGCATCTATCGCATCGTCACCCGCCAGCCGGAGCTGGGCCGCTACTCGGCCTCGGTCGGAACCACGATCGCCACCACCCAGTCGGGCTCGAACAGCTACCGCGCCGAGGGCGTGGTCAATGTGCCGGTCGGCCAGGTGTCGGCCGCCCGCATCGCGGCCTATTACGACGTCGACGGCGGCTATCTGGACGACGTCAACCTGCGCCTGTCCAACGTCGACAAGACCACGCGCCGTGGCGGCCGCGCGGCCTGGCGCGTGAACCTGGGCGACTGGCAGGTCAAGCTGGGCACGGCCCTGCAGAGCGTCTCGTCCAAGGACACCCAGTACGTCACCCTGCCCCCCGGCGGCGGCCCCCGCCGCGCCAACCAAGTGCGCGAGACCCACCGCAACCGCCTCAGCCAGACCTCGATCAAGATCAGCGGCTCGGGCGACTGGGGCCAGTTCGAGTCGGTGACCGGCTACGTCACCCACAAGTACGCCAGCCGCTACGACGCCACCGTCTCGCTCAGCGAGTTCTCGAACGAAGCCCTGGAGCTGGGCGTCTACGACGAGTCCGCCCGCGTGCGCATGGCGGTCCAGGACATGATCTACACCGCGCCCGCCATGGGCCGGCTGCGCTGGATGATCGGCGGCTTCCTGGCCACCAGCATCGAGGAAGGCGACGCCGACCTGCGGGCCCGGACCGCCAACGTCACCCGCACCGCCTATGACGAGGACCGCAAGGACCGGCTGAACGAGTACGCCCTCTATGGCGAGGCGACCTACGACCTGGGCGCCAACTGGAAGGTCGCCTTGGGCGGACGGGCGTTCAAGACCACGGTCCACACTCGCTCGTACGTGTTCGCGCCCCCGCCGGGCCAGTCGCGCGACCTGGACCGCGAGGCCGCGTTCAGCGGTTTCTCACCGAAGGTCTCGATCCAGAAGGACCTGGCGCACGGCGGCATCATCTACGCCCTCAGCTCGGAGGGCTATCGCGCCGGCGGGTTCAACTCCGGTGGCCTGGTGACGCCCAGCGAGACGCGGCGGACCTTCCAGCCCGACCACCTGCGCAACTACGAGATCGGCGCGAGCCTGAACCCGTTCGAGGGCCGGGTGAACCTGCGCGCCGCCCTGTTCTACGACGACTGGCGCGACATCCAGACCGACCAGTATTTCAGCTCGGGCTTGTCCTACACCGCCAATATCGGCGACGGCCGCAACCGGGGCCTGGAACTGGAGGCCGGCTGGAAGGCGACGCCGCACCTGACGTTCAAAGGCAACGCACTCTTCAACGAGCCCAAACTGACCCGCATCGCGCCCGGCTATGGCATCACCGACAGCGCCAGCCTGCCCGGCGTGCCGGACTTCTCGTTCGGCAGCCTGGTCACCTATCAGCGCCCGATCAGCGCGGCCGCCACCCTGATGCTGACGGCCGAGACCGGCTACATCGGCGAGTCCCGGCTGACCTTCGACCCGCGCTTCTCGCCGACCATGGGCGGCTACTACACCGGCAAGCTGTCGGCCCAGGTGCTGACCGACCGCTGGCGCGCCGCCGTGTTCGTCAGCAATCCTTGGAACAGCTCCAGCGACACCTTCGCCTACGGCAATCCGTTCAGCTTCGGCCAGGTGCGCCAGGTGACGCCGCAACGCCCGCGGACGTGGAGCCTGACCCTGTCGGCCAACTTCTAGTCGCCGCGGCACCCCGTTTCGGGGTCAATTTGTTGCAAAGCTTACATATTTTTCATCGTTGAGGCCGGGGGGCGGCTGGGGGCGGCGCCGTCAACTCATCGAAGCGGCTGCGGGGGCGTAGTCGTTCGATCGAGGATATGTGATGGCCAAGATCTCGGCCCTGATCTGCGCTCACAACGAAGAGCAGCGTCTGCACGCTTGCCTGTCGGCCCTGGATTTCTGCGACGAGATCGTCGTGGTCGCCGACCGCTGCAGCGACGGCACCGAGGCCGTGGCCCGCCAGTACGGCGCCAAGGTGGTGTCGGGCATCTTCCCGATCGAAGGCCCGCGCAAGCACGCCGGCATCGCCCGCTGCACCGGCGACTGGATCCTGGAACTGGACGCTGACGAAGGCGTCACCCCCGCCTTCGCCAAGGAAATCCGCGAGACCGTCGAGCGCGCCGACGCCGCCGACTGGTACCAGATCCCGATCGACAACTATGTGGGCGAGCAGCTGGTCCGCAACGGCTGGGGCGGCTCGTTCGGCACGGCTTCGGCCGCGCGCCTGTTCCGCCGCGGCGTCAAGTCGTGGAAGGCCGAGCGCGTCCATCCGGGCGCCAAGCTGGACGGCGCCTATGGCGGCCGCCTGAAGACCCCGCTGAACCACATGGTCGACGAGGACATCGCCGACATGTTCGCGCGCCTGGGCCGTTACACCGCCCTGAAGGCTCAGGACCTGGCCGACAACGGCAAGATCAAGAGCATCGGCGACGACGCCTTCCGCGGCGTGCGCCGGTTCTTCAAGTGCTACGTCTCACGCAAGGGCTATACCGAAGGCGACCTGGGCTTCCTGATCTCGCTGATGGCCGGCCTCTATCCGATCCTGTCGAACCTGCGGGCCCGCGAGATCCTGCGCCTGCGCGCCAAGGGCGCCAAGGCCGAGCGTCCGTTGGCGACGCCCGCGCCGGCGCCGGTGCAGTTGCGCCGCGTCGAGGCCGCGGGTCAGTAGGCGGCCCGATCGCCATGGCCCGACTGCCGCTCGCCTTCCGCCTGGTCCTGGGGCCGGAGCTGGCCCTCTGGAACAAGGCCGGTCACACTCCGGTGCTGTGGTGGCGCGACGACGACGCCCGCGTGGCGACCGGCGCGCTGGAGCAGCTGCTGGCCCTGTCGCGCCGGCATGACGCCCCGCTGACCGTCGCGGCCATCGCCGGTCCCAGCCTGTCGCTGCTGGTCCGCCGCGTGGCCAAGGAGCCGCACGTCGAGCTGGCCGTCCACGGCTTCAAGCACGTCAACCGCCAGCCGGAAGGCCAGGGTTCGGGCGAGATCCTCGACAGCGACGACGTCGACTGGGTCCGCGCCCAGCTGCGCTCGACGGTGATGACCTTCCACCGCGCTGGCGTCGCGCCGACGCTGTTCGTGCCGCCGTGGAACAATCTGAAGCCGCAGCTGCTGGAAGCCCTGCCCGACTCGTCGATCTGCGTGGTGTCGGGCTTCGAGCAGGCCAGCGGCCGCGTCAACGGCGTCACCCGCCTGGACGCGCACCTGGACGTGCTGCGCTGGAAGGGCGGCGCGCAGTTCCGGGGCAGCTGGAAGTTCCTGTCACGGATGCGGCGACTGATGGCCGAGCGCCGCGAGGCCGGCCAATGGGACGAACCGATCGGCCTGCTGACCCACCACCTGGATCACGACAAGGCGACCTGGTTGTTCCTGGAAAGCTTCCTGTCGATGTTCCGCGTCACCGCGCGCCGTCAGCTGACGGGCGAAGCGCCGATCCAGCTGGAAGCGCTCAGCGCCTAGGCCAGCTCGGGGCGGTCGCGCAGGCACTCGCCGATGGCGCGGAAGCAGCCCGGAATGCCAAGGGCGCCCATGAACGACATGGCCACGGCGCAGACCAGCATGATCGGTTGGAAGATGCGCATCGGGACTCTCCGGGCGGCGTTCGTCGAGGGCACTGTGCCGGAGTTGTAAGACGGAAACTTGACGGTTGTTCCGCGCTCGAATGAAAAAAATCAGGGTGCGTCGTTTTTGTCGCCCAGCGCATAGGCCGCCCGCGCCGCCTCGATCCGGCCCAGCTTGGCGTTGAGCGGACCCCAGTCGTCCTCTTCAGCGATCGGCGCCCACAGGGCCTCGACCTCGTCAATGATCAGCTCCTCCGGCTCGGAGCGCTGGAAGACCGGATCGGCCAGGCGCTGGGGCCTGTCGGGCTCGAAATCGGCCAGCTGCTTGCGGAACGCCTCGAAGGTCTCGGTGCGATAGAGCTCTGCGCGCGGACCATCCAGGGCGCGGCCGGTCGAGGCCTCGCCGCCGAACCAGTCGAAGAAGAACGGCTCCCAGCGCAGCGCCTCACCACCCTCGGCCAAGGCGCGGAAGGCGGCGTTGACCAGCGCGACGTCATCGTCCGGGTTGCGGCTCTGCACGCCCAGGCGGTCCAGGATCGCTGCGCGCAGGGCCAGGCGATAGGCGTCCGAGAATCCGTTCAGCGCCGCCAGCAGCCCGGCCTGGTCGGCGACCAGGGTCAGGCAGGCGGCCAGCTGCTGCAGGTTCCAGAACACCGCCTCGGGCTGGCGGCCGAAGCTGTAGAGCCCCTGGTGGTCGAAATAGGCGGCGGTGAAGTTGGGATCGTTGCGCGGCAGGAACCGCCAGGGGCCGTAGTCGAAGCTCTCGCCGGTGACGACCATGTTGTCGGTGTTCAGCACGCCATGCACGAAGCCCGCCGCCATCCAGCGCGACAGCAGCCGGGCGCTGGCCGCCACGGTCACCTCCATCAGCGCCGCGGCCCGGTCCGGCGCGCCGGCCAGGTGCGGGTAGTAGGTCTCGACCACGTGGTCGACCAGCTGCACGATCAGGTCGCGCTGGTCGAAATAGGCCAGGCGCTGGAACGTGCCGAAGCGGATGTGGCTGTGCGACAGCCGGGTCAGCACCGCCGAGCGGGTCGGGCTGGGCTCGTCGCCACGCGTCAGGGCCTCGCCGGTCTCGACCAGCGAGAAGGCGCGCGAGGTCGGAACGCCCAGGGCCTCCAGCAGCGACGCGGCCAGGATCTCGCGCACCCCGCCCTTCAGGGTCAGACGACCATCGCCGGACCGCGACCACGGCGTCTGGCCCGAGCCCTTGGTGGCCAGGTCCAGCAGGCGGTCGCGCCCCTGCTCCCGCAGCTGCGCGAACAGGAAGCCGCGGCCGTCGCC
>JAEXJH010000241.1 GCA_023445955.1 Pseudomonadota bacterium | reverse complement strand
CCTAAGAAGCCGGTAGCCGCATGAGCGATGAAGAGCCCCCCCGCAAGCGCATGGTCAAGCCGCCGGCCGGGGGCACCGAAGGCGGTCGCGCCAAGCCTGCGCGCCTGAAGACCGCTTATGGCCGCACGCCCAGCCAGCAGGCCTGGCTGGAGCGCCAGATCAACGATCCGTTCTCGGCCAAGGCTCGCGCCCTGGGCTATCGCAGCCGCGCGGCCTTCAAGATCAGCGAGATCGACGACAAGTTCCGCTTCTTCCACAAGAACGCGAAAGTCATCGACCTGGGCTGCGCGCCCGGCGGTTGGCTGCAGATCGCCGTCGAGCGTGGCGTAACCCAGCTGGCGGGCATCGACCTGCTGCCGGTCGATCCGGTGGCGCCCGCGCACCTGCTGGAGATGGACTTCACCGCCGATGACGCGCCGGGCAAGCTGCTGGACCTGCTGGACGGCGCGCCCGACCTCGTCATGTCGGACATGGCGCCCAACACCGTCGGCCACCGCGAGACGGACCACCTGCGCATCGTCGGCCTGATCGAGATCGCCGCCGAGTTCGCCATCGACACCCTCAAGCCCGGCGGCGCCTTCGTCGCCAAGGCCTTCCAGGGCGGCGAGACGGCGGAGGTCATCGCCCGGCTCAAGCGCCACTTCGACAAGGTCCAGCACTTCAAACCCAAGGCCAGCCGCGCCGACAGCTCGGAAGTCTTCCTGGTGGCGACGGGGTTCAAAGGGCGGTAGCGCGCATCCGCATGGGTTGTGATGGTCGCTGAGATCGTCTTTAGGTAATTGATATGCAAGGGAAATTTACATTTCCGTCCCTTGCGGATCGGCCGGAACAGGCGTGAGCCTTCGGGTGCGCATATCGCGCATCATCAAGAGGCTTACCCATGTTAAAGTCCCTGAGCATCGCCGCCGCTTTTGCCGTCGCCCTGTCCGGCGCCAGCGTCGCCTCCGCCGCGCCCTGCAAGGACGCCAAGGGTAAGTTCACCAAGTGCCCGGCCACCGCCCCGGCCAAACCGACCAAGTGCAAGGACGCCAAGGGCAAGTTCGCCAAGTGCGGCACGCCGGGCGCCAAGCCGGTCTAGTCGCCCAACGGCGGCGTCCAGGACGCCGCCGTCCTTCCTTCGGAAAGATTCATCTCTATTTGGGCGTCCAGGCGGGTCGACAACCGCCGGCCTCACGGCTATATCCGCGCCGCAAAATGGAGACTCCGATGGAGATTCGCGAAGGGCTCACCTTCGACGACGTTTTGCTCGAACCCGGCCCGTCCGACGTCATGCCTACCCAGGTGACGACCGAGACCCGGTTCACGCGTGAAATCAGTCTGAACATTCCGCTCGTGTCCGCCGCCATGGACACGGTGACCGAAAGCCGCCTCGCCATCGCCATGGCGCAGGCCGGCGGCCTGGGCATCCTGCACCGCAACCTCACCAACGAGGAGCAGGCCGACCAGGTTCGCGAGGTCAAGCGCTACGAAAGCGGCATGGTCATCAATCCGCTGACCATCCATCCCGACACCACCCTGGCCGAGATCCGCGAGATCACGGCCCGCCGCAAGATCTCGGGCTTCCCGGTGGTCGAGCGCGGCAGCGGCAAGCTGGTCGGCATCGTCACCAACCGCGACATGCGCTTCGAGGGCGACGCCAATGTCCCGGCCTCGGCGATCATGACCCGCGAGAACCTGATCACCGTCGCCGAAGGCGTCGATCAGGCCGAAGCTCGCCAACTGCTTCGCAAGCACAAGATCGAACGCCTGATCGTAGTGGACGACGCCTATCGCGCCGTCGGCCTGATCACGGTGAAGGACATCGAGAAGGCCCAGGCTCACCCCCTGGCCGCCAAGGACGACAAGGGCCGCCTGCTGGTCGGCGCGGCCTCGACCGTCGGCGACGCCGGCTTCGAGCGTTCGATGGGCCTGGTGGACGCCGGCGTCGACGTCGTCGTCATCGACACCGCCCACGGCCACTCCAGCCAGGTCGCCGCCGCCGTCTCGCGCTTGAAGCGCGAAGCCAACCGCGTCCAGATCGTGGCCGGCAACATCGCCACCTACGACGCCGCCCGCGCCCTGATCGACGCCGGCGCCGACGCGGTGAAAGTGGGCATCGGCCCCGGCTCGATCTGCACCACCCGCATCGTCGCGGGCGTGGGCGTGCCGCAGCTGACCGCGATCATGGAAGCCGTGCGCGCGGGCCGTGAGAGCAACACCCCGATCATCGCCGACGGCGGCATCAAGTACTCGGGCGACCTGGCCAAGGCCATCGCCGCCGGGGCCTCGACCGCCATGATGGGCTCGATGTTCGCCGGCACCGAAGAGGCGCCGGGCGAGGTGTTCCTGTACCAGGGCCGCTCGTACAAGAGCTATCGCGGCATGGGCTCGGTGGGCGCCATGGCCCGCGGCTCGGCCGACCGCTATTTCCAGAAGGAAGTGACGGACAACTTCAAGCTCGTGCCGGAAGGCATCGAGGGCCAGACCCCGTTCAAGGGGCCGATCTCGCCGGTGCTGCACCAGCTGGTCGGCGGCCTGCGCGCGGCCATGGGCTATGTCGGCGCGCCGACCATCCCCGAGCTGCAAGCGCGCGCCAAGTTCGTCCGCATCACGGGCGCGGGCCTGCGTGAAAGCCACGTCCACGACGTGATGATCACGCGCGAAGCCCCGAACTATCCGAGCGCGGTGTAAGCGATGCGGATGGCCTTCGAGCTTCAGATGCTGGCGGCGGCGGTCCTGATCGGGATCGTCCACCTGCTGTGGGCGGCTGCGGCCGCCCAGCCCCAGCGCGGCTTGAAGT
>JAEXJH010000240.1 GCA_023445955.1 Pseudomonadota bacterium | reverse complement strand
GTCAGGGCCACGCTGCGGGTGGTGCGGTTGACCAGGCGCAGGTCCAGCCGCTCCTCGATGCCGCGCAGGGCGTGGCTCAAAGCCGACGGCGTGCAACCCAGCTCGTCGGCGGCGCGGCGGAAGCTCTTGTGGCGGGCGATGGCCAGGAAGCTGGCCAGATCGGCGGGAGCGACAGGACGCATTGATGAGCCAGACTCAATATCTCGAGGAGAACTGAGATAATTATCTCATCGACGCCCAGGGTCTAGATGTTCCTCCGTCGCCGCGGCGCTGCGCCCCGGCCCTAGGCTAAGGAAACAAGACATGCGCACCTGGTTCATCACCGGCGCCTCGCGCGGCTTCGGCGCCCTGATCGCGGAAAAGGCCCTGGCCGCCGGCGACGCCGTCGTCGCCACCGCCCGCAATCCCCAGACGATCATCGACCGTATCGGCCAGCATCCGAACCTGCTGGCCGTGGCGCTGGACGTCACCGACGAGGCCCAAGGACACGCCGCCGCCAAGGCCGCCGTCGAGCGCTTCGGCCGCATCGACGTGCTGGTCAACAACGCCGGCTACGGCCTGCTCGGCGCCGTGGAAGAAGCCTCGGGCGCTGAGGTCGAGGCCCTCTACCGCACCAACGTCTTCGGCCTGCTGGCCGTCACCCGGGCCGTGCTGCCGCACATGCGCCGCCAGCGCTCGGGCCGGATCCTGAACCTGTCGTCGGTGGGCGGCCTGCGCTCGGGCCCCGGCTTCGGCGTCTACTGCTCGACCAAGTTCGCCGTCGAGGGCCTGACCGAGGCGCTGTCGGCCGAGCTGGCCCCGCTGGGCATCTTCGCCACCGCCGTCGAGCCCGGCTATTTCCGCACCGACTTCCTGGACGCGACCTCGCTGAGCGTCAGTCCGGCCAGCATCGCCGACTATCACCAGACGGCGGGCGCTACGCGCGAGATCGCCGCCGCGGTCAGCCACAACCAGCCGGGCGACCCTCGCCGCCTGGCCCAGGTGCTCGTCGAGTTCGTCGACGCCCCCAACCCGCCCGTGCGCCTGCCGCTGGGCAGCGACACGGCGGCGGCGACCGAAGCCGTGGCGGCCGCCCACCTGGCGGTGCTGAAGGACTGGCGCGCAGTGGCGGAGTCGACGGACTTCCCGAAGGAAGAGGCGGCTTAAGGCGCGAACCGCAGCACCAGCACCTGGTTGATCTGCTTGTCGTCGTAGTTGTCGTCCGAGGCCAAGACCAGCGTGCGGGCCCCGTCAGCAAGGCGGGGCCCCCAGGCCATGGCTTCCAGGTTGTCGATCCGGATCCCAAGGCTGTCGAAGTTCAGCAGCAGGCGCTTGTCGACCGCCTTCACCGGCGTCGCCAGCAGGCTGCCTGTCTTCGACACGTCCTGCGCCTTGGCCACATCGGCCAGGTAGAGTCGGATGTGGTAGCTGTAGCGGCCGTCGGTTTCCTTGATCCCCGAGCGCTCCAGCACCAGCAGGCGATGAGCATCCAGGGCCAGGATCTCGCTGATCCCGTTGTCGCCGACGCCCACCGGCGAGGCGACCTGCACCGGGTCGATGCGGTAGGCGTACTGGGCCAGCAGCTTGCCGGACCGGTCCAGGCGGCTCAGCCGCGTTAGCCCGCCCTCGGCCACCGACGGAATCGGGCCATCCTGGACCAGCGGCTGCTCCATCGACACCCACAAGGATCGTCCGTCAGCGGACCAGCTGATGCCCTCGGTCGTGGCGTTCTTGCGCGCGCCGCTCTTGCCGCCGTCGTGGAAGGTCAGAGCGTCGGGCACGACATGGCGCGCGACCGGCGTCCCGTCGGCCTTGATCCGCCGAATGGCCGGCGGATAGCCGTGGTCGAAATCGCCCTCGGTCGACCAGACGAGATCGCCGCTCGTGGGGTCAAAGCGGATCGCCTCGCCATCCGCCGCCTCGGTCCCGGCCTTGCGGTCGGGGAAGGTCTGGCCATCCTCGCGGCGCAGCGGGACCATCCTGGTCAGCCCCGGCCCACAAGGCTTGCCCGGGCGGACGTCGAGCTTACCCAGGAAGAAATGCGACGGCCCGTGCTCGGACTTGTCGTCGCTGATGAAGGCCCACAGCTTGCTGCGCGGGTCGTAGTCGATGCCCGAGATCCCGCCGTAGCCGCCGCCCTGAAACTCGATCCCCTTCGGCGTCTCGCAAGCCTTGAGCAGCGACACGCGCTCGGCGGCGACAGCGGGACCAGCGGCCAGCACGGCGGCGAGGATCAGGGCCTTCATAGCTGCAGCTCCGGGGCGGCGTCCCAGCCGGCCATGGGCGCGCGGGCGTCGGCGCGCTCGATGGCTACACCTAACTTGTGACGGAACTCGTCGGGATCGATCGAAAACGGCTGGGCCTGGGCCTCGATGGCGTGCAGCCGCGCCCGACCGTCGGCGGGCAGGATGTAGCCGACGTCGTGGCGACGGAAGTTGCCGATCCGCGACTGCACCTCGACCAGCCAGTTCAGCGAGACCACCTGGCAGCCCTCTGGCGACAGCAGCGCATTGTGCAGGCCCGAGCCGAACTCGCCGGCCACGACCCGCGCGCGCGAGAAGATCTGCGCCTGCTGCTCCCACGGGATCGTCTCGGGGCGCAACAGGGTCAGGCCCATCTCTTCGGCGATGCCCTCGATCTCGGCTTCGTTCTCCATCTCGCGAAACGACTGGGCCGTGCGCACCCCGCCCCGGCTGACGAAGACCTTGTCGATCTCGCCCGCCCCCGGCCACGCCAGGACCTCGCGCTCCAGCTCCCAGCGCAGGAAGTCGTGGAAGTGATAGTCCTTGTGCAGCATGTGCGGCAGCAGCGCCGCGCCGATCTCGACCGCCTCGTCGCGATGGTCGTACGTGATGATCTCCTGGCCCGGCAGCAGGGCGCGGACGATGCGGGTGACGTAGCCCGGCGCGGTCGACGGCAGCACCAGCGGCGCGGTGATCCCGGCGGCGTTCAGCGCCCGGATCAGGAACAGCTTCGGATACATCTCGGTCAGCCAGTGACCCCAGACATAGTTGAAGTGGCTGATCACGAACGCCCGGTCGAGGCGTATGCGGGGCCTGGCCTGGAAGTCCCAGGTCTCCGGCGTGATGTCGTGCTCGTACCAGTGGCGGATGTAGAAGGGATACGGCCCCTCGGCATAGACCAACTGGCCGTCCAGTTTCAGGTGCGCGCCCGTGCCGCCGGCGACGACGCGGTGGGCGACCAAGAGGTCGATCTCGGGCGCGACCAGGCCTTCCAGGTCGTGCATGGCGTTCAAGAGGTCGCCGGCGCAGGGCCACAGCATCGGGCGCGGCGGGATCGGGCCGCTGGAGCCCATCAGCTTGACCCGCGCGGTCCGGTGGACCCCGCTCAGCGCCTCGTTCATCGAGACCCGGTCGGCGGCCGAGATGTCGATAAAGGCCGCCATGGGCCTAGAGCGCGCCGTCGAGGAAGGCCAGGAAGCCGGGGAGGTCCAGCCGCCAGCGGAACTCCGAGGCCGGACGAAGCTCGCCTTCCATCAGGATCTCGGTCTCGCTGAGCGGCGAGGGGGCGAAAAAGCCGCGCCAGTCGACGCCGGCCAGCAGGGCGATGTTGCGCACCCAGACGCCGGTGAAATTGCTGGGCTGGATCTCGATCAGGGTCGCGCCGGGCTTGCAGAACAAGACATTGGCCAGGGCCGCGCCGGCCGGGGCGACGATGGTCTCGGCGCGGTGGAACAGCGCGATCTGGTCGCGGACCGACAGGGTCTCGGGCCGCACGATCGCAAAGCCGCGCGCCTCCAGGGCGGCCTCCAGCTCGGCTTCGTTGGTCAGCACGCGCTTCAGCGATCCCAGGCGGGAGATGTAGATCCGCTTGGGCGCGGCAGGATCGTCCGTGATCGCCGCCGCATCCAGGATCCGTGCGCGTACGGCGTCCAGCGGCGGGCCGGAGGCGTGCAGGAAGTGGTCCATCGGCGTGGCGAACACCGCTTCGCCCAGGCGGGCGGCCGGGGCGTCGATGATGGCCGGCGCCACGCCCAGGAGGGCCAGCAGCTCGCCCTGCCAGGGCAGTAGCGGCGGGGCGACGGGCGGGTGGCTGGCCAGCGCGCCGGCCTGATCCGCCGCCAGCAGGGCCGGCAGGCAGTCGATCAGGAAGTGGCCGTAGTTGTGCAGGCCTCCCCAGGCCATGAACACCGTGGCCCGCGGGATGGTCGGCGCATCGGCCGGCGGGACGAACAGCGTCGCCTCACCCTCGCGGCGGGTGTGCGGCAAGGCCGCCAGGGTCGGGGTCAGGTAGAGGGCTTCGTGGACCGACGATTTGAACACTCGGCCGGCCTGGTCGAACACCGCGCCGAAGGCGGGCGTGTGCCAGACGTCGGCGACGCGGATCAGGTCGACGGCCGCATGAAGCACGCCGCCAGCGCCGTCGGCCCAGCCAGGAATGTCGGCGCCGCCGCTCTTGCCTTCCAGCCGCGCGCGGGCTTGCGGATCGTCCAGCACGGTGGCGGCCAGGACCGGTCCGATCACGTTCGGCTCACCGGCCATCGGATCGGCGACAGAGGTCAGCACCGCCGCCTCCTCGACCACGGTCAGCGGCACGCCCGGCGGCGGGGGCGCGTCAGGGACCAGGCCCTTCAGCTTGCGCCCCACGCGGCGGACGAGACGGGCCAACTTGCTCACAGCTCGAAGCTCGCGCGATAGCCGGCGCGGGCGACGATAGCGGCGGTCAGGCGCTCGATCGCGTGGGCCGTGGTGCCGTCGACGCGGCCCAGCTCCGGCTCGAAGCCGATCTCGGCGTCGGACAGGTCCGACAGCGGCGCGAAGGCTTCCGTCCGCCCCCAGAACATCGAGCCGGCCGCGAACGGCGTCTCGGGCCGGGGCTTGAGGCCCATGCGGGCGGTCAGGCGCTCCACGGCCACGCGGTTGTTGTCCATCACGTCCGGATCGCCGATCCGCATCCGCGCTTCGGACGAGGCCAGCAGGCCCAGCTGCGGGTCCTGAGCGAAGGCGCGCAGGGCCAGGGCCGACGCCTCGCCGCCCAGCAGGCCATCGACCAGCTCGGCCCGCCACTGATCGCCCTTGGCCCGGTGCGGCGAGCGCTTGGAGTGCAGCTTGCAGAACACCGAATAGCCGAGCGCGCGGGCGCGGCGCAGGGTCTCGACGAATGGCCGGATGTCGCGGCCGCGGTTCTCGGCGATGGCCAGATGGGCCTTCGGGAAGGCCGCGCGAATACGGGCGAGGTCTGTCTCGTCCCAGGTTTCCGGCACGGTGATCATCAGGTCCAGCACGTCGGCGGTCGCGGCCAGACGCTCGGCGAACCAGTCGATCAGTTCCGGATAGAAGAGGTGCAGCAGGGTCACCGCCCCAGCGCGCTTCACGAACGCGCCTTGCGCTTCGGCGACCAGCGGATGGGCGTCGGTCAGGCGCGGCGTGTAGGCGGCCAGCGCCGTGCGGGTGGCGTGCAGGTAGCCGTGGCCGAACCAGCGGTCGGGCTCGAGATAAGCCCCTTCGCCCCACTCGTTCCAGGCGTTGACGAAGACCATCGCCTGGCCGGCCGGATGCTTGGCCTCAGCATGCTTCAGCGCCCCCGACAGCCAGGTCAGGTAGCTTTCCGGGTCGGCGTTGTGGAAGGCGTGGCCGGCCCAGGGCTTGCGGGCCTGGTTGTCCCAGCCCGGCATGACGCCCGGCACGAAGGCGTCCGGAACCGCCGACAGCTCGTCCAGCTTGGACTGCACGACGACCGGATAGTCATAGACCTTGCCGGTGAACTGGGCGTGCAGCGGCGTCACCTGCCGGGTGATCTCGCCCTCGACGATGGCGTGCGGCGGGAAGTCGATGATCCCGTCGAAGCCGTGCGAGGCATAGTCCTGGAAACCGAACGCCGTGGTGCACAGCAGGTGCAGCTCGCCCAGGCCCATGGCCCGCGCTTGCGCGCGCCAGCGGTCGGTGGTGGCCTTGCTGTCGGGCAGGATCTCCGGGCGATACAGCACCAGCATCGGCTTGCCGCCGACCTTCAGGTAGCGCGGATCGCGGATGTAGCGGGCCATGTCCTCGAACACGGCCTTGTCGTCTTCCGGCGAGTGTTCCTGCCCCATCAGGACATTGCTCTCGTCGCCGTCCCAGCGCCGGGTCCAGTTCTCGTTGGCCCAGCAGAGGGCGAACGGGAAATCCAGGGTCGGGTCGGCCAGATAGAGCTCGATCGGCCGCTCCAGCAGCCGCTTCCCCGCGAACCAGTAGTAGTGGAAGCAGAAGGCCGAGACGCCCGCGCCCTTGGCCAGGTCGATCTGCTGGGCGATGACCTCACGCTGGCGCAGGTCGTAGAACCCGAGATCGGCCGGCAGGCGCGGCTGGTAGTGACCCAGGAACTGCGGCTGGGCCTTGGAGACGTTGGTCCACTCGGTGAAGCCCTTGCCCCACCACAGGTCGTTCTCCGGGAACGGATGGAACTGCGGCAGGTAGAAGGCCACGACCTTGGGCGCATCGGCCGGCAGGGCGATCGGCGCGGCGATCGGAGCCGCGAAGTGTGGGCTGCGCAGGCTCTTCGACACCGAGATCGCGTGGATATAGGTCGCCTGCACCGGCCCGGCGTCGCCGCCG
>JAEXJH010000239.1 GCA_023445955.1 Pseudomonadota bacterium | reverse complement strand
CGCCAGCACCGCGGCGACGGCCAGGCCGGTCACGCCGCCGTGCACCGCCAGG
Source organism: Pseudomonadota bacterium (assembly GCA_023445955.1). GTDB lineage: Bacteria > Pseudomonadota > Alphaproteobacteria > Caulobacterales > Caulobacteraceae > Caulobacter. Next base: position 7,261 of record JAEXJH010000239.1, on the reverse strand, counting down.
CGGGCGCCGACCACCACCGGGATCATGGCCCAGGCCAGGATGGCGATCAGCTTGCCGCCGATCTTGCGTTGGGCGTCGAGGTTGGAGAAGGCGAGGTTCATGACGGCGAGAGCTCCGAGGCCGGACGCGCGCAGGCGCCGGCGAGGGCGGGGTCGAGGAGGAGCAGGGCGCCGGCGGACCGGGCGTGCTGCGCGAGGGTCGCGGGCGGGCCGCGCAGGATGACGATGAAGGAGGCAGCCCCGACGCCGGCGATGTCGCCGGCCGAACCGGCCGCGCCGATCACCTGGGCCGGGTTCCACCACGGGGGGAACACCGCGGCCAACCGGCCGGGCGTGCGCGGCTGGGCGTCGACGGCGACGGCCGCCAGCAGGCTGGCGAAAATCCCCAGTGCGCCCAGGGCGACCGAACCGGCGACGGCGGCGAGGCGGCGCGTCTTTTGGGTCCGGATCGTCAAGGCGGCGTGGTCTCCAGTGCGCCGGAGAAAACCCTGCGACGCACGGGGACGATTGCGGCGATCCTGGTTTGCGAAACCTTAACCACGTCGACCGGGCGACGGTTGGCCGCACGGCGCGGACCTACCGGGGCGCTGGCGGCGAGAGGCCCTTGAGCTTGGCGTCGAGCGCCGAGGCGACGTCCCAGACCTGCTTCTGGTCCAGGGCGACGCCGTCCTCGGCGAAGACATGGGTCTCCACGAACGCGCCCTTGATCAGGAAGCCGATGGTGCAGTACCGCTGGCCTTGCAGCCCGGTGGCGCACCGCGCGAGAGGCCAGTCGTTCGTCGTCGTGGACAGGGCGGCCTTCGGGTCGAGGACGCTGAGCCTCGAGAGCTGATACGCCTCGCCGCCGCCGCCGATATTCTTATCGATGCGATCGGCCGCGATCGGCTCGAGGGGTGCGGCCGGAGGCTCGGGCGCGTCTGCGGGGCGCTCCTTGAGCAGCTCAAACCGTGCGCCAGGACGGGGCGCGGTGACGAAGGTGAGCAGACCGAACGCGTTGACGACAGGCCCGGTGAGCGTCTCGCATAGCGGGGGCGTCCCGGGCAGGGTGTGGCGGTCGCAGACCTTCACGCTGAGGCCCCAGCCGGAATTGTGGGCTTGATAGAGGTCTTCGCGCACGGGGACATCGAGCACGAGGTCGGCATAGTGCGCCCTGAAGGGCGGGGAGACGTCTTCCGCGGCGGTAGCCTCCGGGCTGCGGGAGCACCCGCCAAGCGCCGTCAGGGCCAGGACGGCGACAAGGGCGACAAGTCTGGACGTTGCGCCCATCACTCCGCCGGCTGCGGCGTCAGCACCGGGCTGTCCCGCCGCATCGAGCGCCACGAGCCGTAGGTCAGCGAGCGCAGCAGCCACTCGGCCGGACCCATCTCGTAGACCTTGAGCCACAACACGCTGGCGATGCTCTGGCCCACCCAGATCAGCGCCGCCACGCCCATAAGCTGGGCGAAGCCGAACTTGTCGTAGAAGCCCAGGCCGTAGAACAGGATCGAGGTCACCACCGACTGCAGGATGTAGTTGGTCAGGGCCATGCGCCCCACCGCCGACAGCACGCCCGCGAGACCCCCCAGCACCCGCGCCTTGATCAGCAGCATCAGCCCGCCCAGCCAGGCCAGGGTCATGAACAGACGGCCCAGCTCGTAGGTCAGGGGCTCCAGCGGCGTGGCGAACGAGTTGGCCAGGTAGCCGGTGGTCCAGCGCGCATAGACGACGCCACCGCGCACCGCCAGGCCGACGACCAGGCCTATCCCCAGCAAGGTCCAGTAGGTCGAGGCCGGTCGCTCGCCGGTCAGCACCCCGGTCTGCAGCAGCGCCACGCCCAGCAGCATGAAGGCGATCGACTCCAGCAGGAAGATGTGCGCGCCCTCGTTCAGGTCGAGGTTGAAGGTGGTCCACTGTTGCACGCTCCAGGCCAGGAGATCGGGCATGTGGGTTCGGGTCTGGCGCTCCTTTTCACGGGCCTCGGGGCCGAGGCGTTCCTTGATCCGGGTCTCGCGCTTCTCGATCGCCGCCTTCTGGTCCTTGGTCAGGGTCTTGCCAGCTGCCTTGGCCGCCATCGCCGCCTCGGTCGTGCGCATGGCCTCGACATTCTTGAGAGCCGGGGCCGCGATGCCGATCGTCATCACCGCCAGCATGGCCACGGCCGCCGTCACCAGCATGCGTGGCGGAGCCTTGCGGAACAGCGGCAGGACCAGGCCGCACAGGCCGTAGCTGAACAGGATCTCGCCGGGCCACAGGAAGACGGCGAAGTTGATCACGCCCAGCACCATCAGGGCGAAGCAGCGGGTGTAGTAGGCCTGCCGCGCCACGCCCTCCTGCTCGGCGTCGGCCCGGCGCAGCATGATGACCATGCCGGCCCCGAACAGCAGGGTGAACAGCCCGCGCATGGTCCCGGAGAAGCCGACGGTCTGGATGGCGTAGGCGATCCAGTCGGGGTTGGCCGCCACCGGCAGGGGCGGTTTGCCCCACTCGAATCGCAGGCCCATCTCCGGGATGTTCATCAGCAGGATGCCCAGCACGGCCACCCCGCGCAGGATGTCCAGCGCGTCGATGCGCGCGCCCTTGGTCACTGGGCCAAGCTTGGTGGTGTCGGTCGTCACGAGAGCCCCCGCCGTCGTTCGTTGGCGGAGTGTGGCAAAGTCTGGATAACGACGCTACGTGAAAAGCGGGCGCTTCCTCACGCGTAGGCGTAAGGCCCGCCCTTCTCCAGCGCCCGCTGATAGGCGGGGCGGGCATGGATCTTCGCCAGGAAGGCCTTCACATGCGGGCGCGTATCCGCCCCCGCCCGGGCCGCGCCGGCTTCCAGGGGGAAGCTCATCATGATGTCGGCGGCGGTGAACTCCGCGCCGGCGAACCAGGGCGCCTTGGCCAGCTCGGCCTCCCAATAGTCGACATGTGCCTTGACCTGCGGGTCGACGAAGCCCTGCTGGGCGCGGTTGGCGATCGACTTCACCAGGCCCTTCAGCAGGCCCGGCGCGCGGGCGGGCAGGGCGGTGAACACCAGCTTCAAGAGCAGGGGCGTCATGGCCGAGCCCTCGGCATAGTGCAGCCAGTAGGTATAGCGCAGGCGCTCGGGGCCGCCGGCCGCCGGGATCAGCCGGCCCTTGCCGTAGGTCTCGATGATGTACTCGACGATGGCCCCGGTCTCGGCGATGACCTTGCCGTCGTCGGTGATCACCGGCGACTTGCCCAGCGGGTGGATGGCCCGCAGCTCGGGCGGCGCCAGCATGGTCTTGGCGTCGCGCTCGTAGCGCTTGACCTCGTAGGGAACGCCCAGCTCCTCGAGCAGCCAGAGCACGCGCTGGCTGCGCGAATTGTTGAGGTGGTGGACGACGAGCATCGGCGCTTCCTTGGCTATTTTCACCTAGTCGCGCGGAGCCTTGGGCGTTCGTCAATAGGCGGCTTGCGAGGGGCGATGGCGCGTGGCCATGTCGCCGCATGATCCCGGTCCCGACCTCGCCCCTCGCGCACCTCGCCTTCGACCTCGGCGGCTGGCTGGCCGGGGTGGCGCTGAGCGTCGCGCTGTACCGCTGGCGACTGAAGGCGCAGACCCAGCGCGTGGCCCAGCGCGTCGGCGGCGGCTATTTCGCGGCCCTGGCCCTGGGCGCCTTGCCCGGCGCCTGGATCGCCGGCTCGCTGAACACCCTGCGCGGCCCCCAGCCCTCGCTGTCGCACAGCGTGGTCGGCGCCCTGGTCGGGGCCATCGTGGCGGTGGAGATCTACAAGGCTTTCAAGGGCGTGAAGCGCTCGACCGGCGGCGTCTTCGCCGGCCCCTTCGCGCTGGGGGTCGTGATCGGCCGGCTGGGCTGCTTCTTCGCCGGGATCGCGGACGGCACCTACGGCTCGCCCACGCGCCTGCCTTGGGGCGTGGATCTGGGCGACCACGTCTCGCGCCATCCGGTGCAGCTGTACGAGAGCCTGTCGATGGCGGCGTTCCTGGCGGCCTATGTCGCCGGCCTGGCCATGCGCGCCGACTGGGCCATGCGGCGCGGCTTCTACGCCCTGTGCATGGTCTATGGCGCGCAGAGGTTCGTCTGGGAGTTCCTCAAGCCCTATCCCAAGTTGATCGGGCCGTTTAACCTCTTCCACGTGTTGTGCGCGGGGCTGGTGACCTATGGATGGATCTACGACCAGCGCGAGCGTCGCCGCGACCGTGCGCAAGTCAGCGCCGTACCTGTTCCTGGGGCAGACCACCAGCCTGTGTGAGGACTGTCTGGCGCTGGTCCCGGCCAAGATCATCGGTGAGGACGATGCGGTCTTCTACCTCAAGCGCTGCCGCGAACATGGCGTGCAGAAGACCCTGATCGCCGACGATCTGGCGTACTGGAAATCACAGCAGGACTGGCTGAAGCCGGGCGACCGGCCGCTGAACGTTCAGACCCGCACCGACCACGGCTGCCCCTATGACTGCGGCCTTTGTCCCGACCACGAGCAGCACTCGTGCCTGGCGATCCTGGAGATCAACGAGGCCTGCAACCTGTCCTGCCCGGTCTGTTTCGCGGAGTCGTCGGTCAAGCGCGAGGCTCACCGCCCGCTGGCCGAGATCGAGCGGATGCTGGACATCCTGGTGGAGTCGGAAGGCGAGCCGGACCTGGCCCAGATCTCGGGCGGCGAGCCGACCTTGCACCCGCAATTCTTCGAGATCCTGGAGGCGGCGCGCCGTCGGCCGATCCGCCACCTGATGATCAACACCAACGGCCTGCGCATCGCCCGCGAGCCGGGCTTCGCCGAGCGCCTGGCGACCTTCATGCCGCGCTTCGAGGTCTATCTGCAGTTCGACAGTCTGAAGCGCGAACCGCTGATGGCCCTGCGCGGCGCCGACCTGACCCGCGTGCGGCAGGAGGCCCTGGAGGCGCTGGAGCGCAACAACATCTCGACCACCCTGGTGGTGACCGTGAAGAAGGGCCTCAACGACGAAGAGATCCCGGACATCGTGCGCCACGCCCTGACGTGGCGCTGCGTGCGGGGCGTGACGTTCCAGCCGATCCAGGACGCGGGCCGCAACGAGGGCTTCGACCCCCGGCGCGACCGCATCGTGCTGACTCAGGTGCGGCGGCGGATCGCCGAGGCAGGGGTCTTCGCGCTGGAGGACCTGATCCCGCTGCCCTGCAATCCCGACCAGATCTGCATCGGCTATGGCCTGCGCAACGGGGCCGAGGTAATGCCGGTGACGGCGCTGCTGCCGCGCGAGCTGTTCGTCGCCGCCGCGCCCAACACCGTGACCTTCGAGGCCTATCCGGAGCTGCGGAAGGGGATCTTCGACCTGCTGTCGCTGTCGACCGCCCAGGCCGACACCTCCGAGAAACTGGCCAGCCTGCTATGCTGCCTGCCCGAAGCGGCGGTGCCCCAGGACGTCGCCTACGAGAACACTTTCCGCGTGGTGATCTCGCAGTTCCTGGACCGCTACAATTTCGATCTCGGAACGGTGAAGCGCTCCTGCGTCCATTTCGTCGAGCCGGACGGGCGGATCATTCCGTTCGACACCTACAACACCTTCTATCGGCCGGGCGCGCCCGGCAACGCGGCCTTGCGGCGAGGGCGAGGGGAGCTGGTCGGATGACGAAGGAGGAAACCGAAAACCGCGTCGTCGCGAAGATGTTCGGCGCGATGCTGATGGCGATCGGCGGGCTGATCGCCGGGCTGTGCGGCCTGTGCAGCGCGTTCTTCCTGTTCTCCATCGCCGCCAGCGATCCGGGCGGCGTGGGCGGGGCCGGCTACCTCGCCATGATCGTGGGCGGGATCCCGATCGCGGTGGGCGGCCTGATCTTCATGGCCGGCCGCAAGCTGTGGCGTGGCTAGGCCCCCACCACGCTCTCCACCACATGCGCCCGGTAGAGCGCCGCCAGGAGGTCGGTCTGGGTGACCACGCCCACGGGGCGGTCCTGCGCATCCACCACCACGACCTCGCGCACGACGCCGCCTGACAGCACGGGCAGCAGGGTCGAGATCGGAGCGTCCTCGCGCACCGTGTAGGCCGGCTGGCCCTCCGGGGCCGGCCGCGACATCACCTCGCCGCAGCGGATCTGGCCGTGCAGTCGCTGGGCGGCGGCCTGCTCGACCTCGCGGAACAGGGCGTCCAGGTCCTCGCGGTCGACGTCCAGCAGCTCGCCATAGCGGGCCAGCGCCCGGTCGAGATCGGCGGGGCTGTAGGCGGCGGGCGGCGCGGCCGGGGCCGGCGCGGGCGCGTGGTGCGGATAGGCGTGGCCGGTCAGCCGCCCCCAGGCCATGCCGGCCGCGACCAGCAGCAGGCTGTCCACCGCCACCGGATTGAGCGCGAACAGATAGCCGGCCTGCGCCACCTTCGGCCCGCCGATCACGCAGATCAGCGCCACCGCGCCGCCCGGCGGGTGCAGGCAGCCCAGCAGCATCATCGTCGCGATCGCCAGGCCCACGGCCAGCGGCGCGGCGATCACCGGCTGCGGGATCAGCAGGGCCACCGTGATCCCAACGAGCGCCGAGATGATGTTGCCGCCCAGAACGCTGCGCGGCTGGGCCAGCGGGCTGGCGGGCACGGCGAAGACCAGCACCGCCGACGCCCCGATCGGCGCCACCAGCAGCGGATGCAGCCAGTCTGCGCCCCCCACGGCGAAGCGTCCCAGCAGGCCGGCGAACAACAGGCCCAGCAGCGCCCCGCCGCCGCCGCGCAGGGCGTCGATCGGACGGATGGGGCTCTTGCCGCGAACGAAGGTGTGGAGGCTATGGATCATCGGACGCGCCTCTTAGACCGAACCCGGTTTCGGGTCTTCCCTACGACAAGCCGTAGTCAGAAGTCCCGCTTCGCCGGCGCATGGGCCAGCGGTTTCAGGTCGGGGTCCACCCACCAGCGGCGGGCCTCGACCGAGAACAGCCGCTCGCGCGACCAGTGCGTGAGCGGCCAGTCCTTGTCGCCCAGCGGCGTCTCCAGCAGCAGCGCGACGGCCTGCGCGTCCGAGGTCCCGGCCGGCAGCGCCCCCTCGAAGGCGCGGATCGCCGCCAGATAGGCCTGGGTGATCGTCTCGTGATAGCCGGCGGTCTCGGTGTTCTGGCCGCCGACCGCGACGTTGTAGGTGCGGATCACCCACGGCAGGTCGCGCTCCAGGTTCGCATCACGCAGCCGCACCAGCTTCAGCGTCGCCGTCAGGTGGGCGGCGTGGGTCCACTGGTCCTTGGGCAAGCTGCGATCCAGCAGGCCATCGGTCAGCGCGGCGATCTCGGCGTCGGTGTAGGTCATGGGGGAGGGTTTAGCGGGTTAGCGCCCCCTCCGTCACGTCGCCTATCGGCGCCGCGCC
>JAEXJH010000238.1 GCA_023445955.1 Pseudomonadota bacterium | reverse complement strand
CCGGCTGCCTGCGCAGCCAGGAAGGCTCGATCTCAGAGATCGACCACGACACCATCGCCTATCACTTCCATGAACCGCTGGGCGTGGTGGGCCAGATCATCCCGTGGAACTTCCCGCTGCTGATGGCTTGCTGGAAGCTCGCGCCCGCCCTGGCGGCCGGCAACTGCGTGGTGCTGAAGCCCGCCGAGCAGACCCCGGCCTCGATCATGGTCTGGGCCGAGCTGATCGGCGACCTGCTGCCCGCCGGCGTGCTGAACATCGTCAACGGCTTCGGCGTCGAGGCCGGCAAGCCTCTCGCTTCGAGCCCGCGCATCGCCAAGATCGCCTTCACCGGCGAGACCTCGACCGGTCGGCTGATCATGCAGTACGCCAGCCAGAACCTGATCCCGGTGACCCTGGAGCTGGGCGGCAAGTCGCCGAACATCTTCTTCGACGACGTGGCGCGCGAGGACGACGACTTCCTCGACAAGGCGTTGGAGGGCTTCACGATGTTCGCCCTGAACCAGGGCGAGGTCTGCACCTGCCCCAGCCGGGCGCTGGTCCAGGAGTCGATCTACGAGCGGTTCATGGAAAAGGCGCTGAAGCGCGTCAACGCCGTGGTGCAGGGCAGCCCGCTCGATCCCGCCACCATGATCGGCGCCCAGGCCTCAGAGGAGCAGCTGAACAAGATCCTCGGCTATATGGACATCGGCCAGAACGAGGGCGCCAAGCTGCTGGCCGGCGGCAAGCGCAAGATCCTGCCGGGCCAGCTGTCGGACGGCTACTACGTCGAGCCGACCGTGTTCGAGGGCCACAACAAGATGCGGATCTTCCAGGAGGAGATCTTCGGCCCGGTCCTTGCGGTGACCACCTTCAAGACCGAGGACGAGGCGCTGGAGATCGCCAACGACACCAATTTCGGCCTCGGGGCCGGGGTGTGGACCCGTGACGGCGCGCGCGCCTACCGGTTTGGCCGGGGCATCGAGGCCGGCCGGGTGTGGACCAACTGCTACCACGCCTATCCGGCTCACGCGGCCTTCGGCGGCTACAAGCAGTCGGGCGTGGGTCGCGAGACCCACAAGATGATGCTCGACCACTACCAGCAGACCAAGAACATGCTGGTCAGCTACAGCCCGAAAGCGCTGGGCTTCTTCTGATCTAGATCATTCAATACCAGCCGACCGTAGCGACGCGAGAAACCGGAATGGTCTTCTTGCGCCGCGCGGTCGGCTTCGCCTATTTCGGCGACAAAGACATAAGGGAGTAGGCGGCGTGAGCGACGGACAGGTTTTCCCGGTTCCTGACGACTTGGCGAAGTCGGCGCATATCGACGCCGCCGCCTATGAGGCCGCCGTGGCCCGCGTCGAAGCCGATCCCGAAGGCTATTGGCGCGACATCGCCGCCCGCCTCGAGTGGATCACCCCGCCTACCAAGATCAAGGACGTCTCCTACGCCAAGGACGACTTCCGCATCCGCTGGTACGAGGACGGCGTCCTCAACGTCTCGGCCAACTGCCTGGACCGCCACCTGCCGGCCAAGACCGACGACGTCGCCCTGATCTTCGAGGGCGATGAGCCGGGTGTCTCGAACACCCTGACCTATGGCCAGCTGCACGAGGAGGTTTGCCGCATGGCCAACGTCCTCAAGGATCTGGGCGTCAAGAAGGGCGACCGGGTCACGATCTACCTGCCGATGGTCCCGCTGGCGGCCGCCGCCATGCTAGCCTGCGCCCGCATCGGCGCGGTGCACTCGGTGGTGTTCGGCGGCTTCTCGCCCGACAGCATCGCCGGCCGCATCAAGGACTGCGAGAGCCGCATCGTCATCACCGCCGACCAGGGCCGTCGCGGCGGCAAGCGCGTGCCGCTGAAGGCCAATGTCGACGAGGCGCTGCTGCAGTGCCCCGAGGTCGAGAAGGTGCTGCTGATCCGCTGGACCGGCGCCGAGGTCCCGGTGGTCGAAGGCCGCGACGTGGTCTATGGCGACGTGCGCGACACGGTTTCGGCCGACTGCCCGCCCGAGCCGATGAACGCCGAGGACCCGCTGTTCATCCTCTACACCTCGGGCTCGACCGGAAAGCCCAAGGGCGTGCTGCACACCACCGGCGGCTACCTGGCCTGGGCCTCTTGGACCTTCTGGGCGGTGTTCGACTACAAGCCCGGCGAGGTCTTCTGGTGCACCGCCGATGTGGGCTGGGTCACCGGCCACAGCTACGTCGTCTACGGCCCGCTGGCCAACGGAGGGACCAGCCTGATCTTCGAGGGCGTGCCGAACTATCCGACCCCTAGCCGCTTCTGGGAGGTGGTCGACAAGCACAAGGTCGAGATTTTCTACACCGCCCCCACGGCCCTGCGCGCCCTGATGCGCGAGGGCGACGAGCACGTGACCAAGAACGACCTATCGTCCCTGCGCATCCTCGGCAGCGTCGGTGAGCCGATCAATCCGGAGGCCTGGCTCTGGTACCACCGCGTGGTCGGCAAGGAGCGCCTGCCGATCGTCGACACCTGGTGGCAGACCGAGACCGGCGGCATGCTGATCACGCCGCTGCCCGGCGCCACCGACCTGAAGCCGGGCTCGGCCTCCAAGCCGCTGCCGGGCGTCAAGCCGCAGCTGGTCGACGCCGAAGGCAAGGTTCTGGAGGGCGCGACCGAGGGCAACCTCGTCATCACCGACAGCTGGCCGGGCCAGATGCGGACGGTCTATGGCGACCACGGCCGCTTCTTCGAGACCTATTTCTCGACCTATCCCGGCAAGTACTTCACCGGCGACGGCTGCCGGCGCGACGCTGACGGCTATTACTGGATCACCGGCCGGGTCGACGACGTGATCAACGTCTCGGGCCACCGCCTGGGAACGGCAGAGATCGAGAGCGCTCTCGTCGCCCACGAGACCGTCGCCGAGGCCGCCGTGGTCGGCTATCCGCACGACATCAAGGGCCAGGGCGTCTACGCCTATGTGACCCTGAAGGCTGGCGTCGAAGCGACCGACCAGCTGCGCAAGGACCTGATCCTGTGGGTCCGTCACGAGATCGGCCCGTTCGCCGCGCCGGACGTGCTGCAATGGGCGCCGGGCCTGCCCAAGACCCGCTCGGGCAAGATCATGCGCCGCATCCTGCGCAAGATCGCCGAGAACGAGCTGGGGAGCCTGGGCGATACGTCTACCCTGGCCGACCCGTCCGTCGTCGACGATCTCGTGAAAAATCGCGCGGGGGCGTAACCAAGGACAAGTCGGTTGCGTTAGCTTCAGCGTGATGCGCCGGCTCGCTCCCTTCCTGCTCCTGATCGCCCTGGCGGGTCCCGCCCGGGCCGACGCCGAGTGGGAGACGAAGGGCGACGGCATCGCGGTCGAGGCTCATGCCGACGACCGCGGCCGAGGCATGGTGCGGGCCAGCGTCGACATCGCCGCGCCGCCCAGCGTGGTGTTCCGCATCATCCTGGATTGCGACCGCGCCGCCCGCATGAGTCCCGGCGTCAAGAGCTGCCGCGTGGTCTCCCGCGCCCCGGACGGGACCGAGATCCGCGAGCACACCGTCAAGTGGGGCTTCTTCCTGCCGACGATGCACTCGACCTCGCGCGTGATCCTGGAGCCCGACCGGCTGATCCGCTTCACCTGCATCGGCGGCGACATTCGCGCCTGCGACGGGTCGTGGAAGCTGGAGCCGCTGGACGGCGGGACCCGCACCCGCGTCACCTATGACATGTGGGCGACCTCGCCCTTCGCCGTGCCGGCGGGCATGATCAGCAGCATGATGCGCCGCGACGTGCCCAGCTCGCTGAAGGCGCTGCGCCGCGAGTGCGAGGGCCGATGAACGAGGACGGCCTGTGGCTGTTCGACGGCGTCTGCAATCTCTGCACGGGCTCGGTGCAGGCCGTCCTGCGCCTGGACCACAAGGGCGTGATCCGCTTCACGCCGATCCAGTCGCCCTATGGCCGGCAGCTCGCTCGCGCTCATGGTATCGATCCCGAGCACCCTGAGAGCTTCCTGTTCCTCGATCAAGGCCGGGCCCTGACCAAGACCGCCGCCATCGGCGCGCTGCTGCGCCGACTTGAGGCGCCCTGGCGTTGGCTGGCCTTCGTCGATCGCCTGCCGCGCGGGCCCGCCGATGCGGCCTATGACTGGATCGCCGCCAACCGCTACCGGCTGTTGGGCAAGAAGGATCGCTGCATGGTCCCGACGGCAGAGCAACGCGCGCGGTTCGTGCTGGACTAGGCCCGCTCACCCCAACCTGAACTTCGGCGGCGGCAGGCTCAGCCGCGCATCGGCCACGGCCTGCCCGCCGAAGAACCGCACCAGCATCCCCTGCACGTCGGGATGGGCCTCGAAGACGTTGTGCCCGGCGTTCTCGACCAGCACCCGCGACTTGCGGGTGAACTGGGCCGCCACCTCGTCCTGCTCGGCCAGCGGCGTGCGGCCATCCAGCGAGCCGGCGATCAGCAGGGCGGGCTGGTCGATGCGGAACGGCGCCCGGAAGCCTTCGCCCAGGTCGACGCCAGGGACCGCGCCCAGCAGCTGCGGCATCGGGAAGTTCAGCGCCGAGCCGACGACGGCGGTCTTGGCCTCGCGCCGCACCAGGGCCAGCTTGCGCGGCGAGATCCCCGACGCCAGGTCCATGGCCTCGGGCATGCCCCGGAAGCTCAGCAGGTCGGTCACGTCGCCCAGGAACGGCGCCAGCACGTCGGTCTTGCCGGCGTCGAGCGCCAGGTAGAGGGCTGGGAGCATGGCCAAGGTGTTGGGATTGGCGATCAGCCCGCCGGCCAGCATCTGGACCCCAAAGCCGCCCATCCGGATCTCGCCCGGCGCGCCATTGATCTTGACCTTGGTCATGGCCGGTTGCGCTTCAAGCCGGGCATGGACGCGGCGCATCAGGGCCGGCAGGTCGGGGATCGCCGCGCGAGCGGCGGGGTCCGCGCCCATCAGAGCGTCGACCTGACGCAGCAGGTCATCGACCCGCGCCGGCCGCTTCACCGTCTGGTCCTGGCCCTCCAGGCTGGACAGCGCCACGCGGTTCACCCGGTCGCCGTGCCGCTTGAGGATGCTCAGCGCCAGGTGCGAGCCGTAGCTGGTGCCCCACAGGTCGATCATGTCCGCGCCCAGGTGGCGGCGCAGATCGTCGATGTCGTCGGCGTTCTGCTCGGTGTTGTAGCCGGTCATGGCCACGCCGGCTCGGGTCCAGTCGACCCACGCCTCCTGGAATTCCGTGCGGAAGTAGGACGTCAGCCCGGCCTCGGTAAACACCGGCGGCGGACGCTTCGAGGCCGGCCGTTCGGGGATACTGGTCGACAGGCCCGTGCCCCGTTGGTCGAAGGCGATGACGTCGGCCACGGCGCGCAGGGCAATGAAGATCGGGAAACGCGGCCCGGTCGCCGCCCCCGTTCCCTCGCCGCCCGGCCCACCGGCCAGGTAGACGATTGGCGGCCCTGGCCTCTCCGCCGTCGAGGCGAACCGCACATAGCCCAGCCGGATCTTCCGCGAGCGCGGATCGCGGCGATCCTCCGGAACCTCGAAATAGCCGCGCTTGGCGTCGACCTCCTGGCCGCGCCAGCCCTTAAAGCGGAAGGGACCGGCCGGCGGCGGGACTGCGACTGGCTTGAGCGCCTGGACACGAGCCAGGGCCAGGGTCGGAAGGGCGAGGCCGGCGGCGGTCAGCAGGGCGCGGCGATGGAGAAGGGCGTGGGTCATGCCGACAGCTGGACTGCTGACCCGGCCGCTCGCCACGCCGCTTCGGTCAATGGCGCCGTTTGATCGGCGAACGGCGACGCATCTCGGCGAATGGCGCCCTATAGGTGAGGCCATGTGGCGAACCCTGCTTCTTGGCCTGCTCCTGACCAGCCTCTCGACCCTGGCCCGCGCCGCCGATCTGTCGTGGGAGGCCTGTCACGGCGTGGCCGGCCCGGCCGGTCCGGTGCTGAGCGCCTGTCGCCCGGTCGCCGATTTCGTCGACCCCCAGGGCCGCGAGCTCTGGGTCCGCGCCACGATCGCCAGGCCGACCGACGCCCGGCCCCGCGCCCTCTATGT
>JAEXJH010000237.1 GCA_023445955.1 Pseudomonadota bacterium | reverse complement strand
GCCTTGGACGATGCGCTAGGCAGATCATCCTCGTGGACTTGGACCGCGAGCGCCGCGGCCGGGTCATGCAGGTCTCTGCCACGGCGACCGAAGCTGACGTAGGCGGGCGGTCCTTCTCTTTGTCAGCGGCTCACGGGCCGCCCGACCCCTGGCGGTGGCGGCCGGTCGAAGACCCGCTTGGGTTGCTGGCTTGACTGTGACTAGGGGGCTGGCCAGAAGTGGCCAGAATGGCCTGTGGGATCGCTTGAAAAGACAATGACGCTCGATGTCCGCGGCAGCATCAAGAACACCAAGCTCAGCAAGAATCCCTACGTGGTGTTCGAGGAGCTGATCTCGAACGCCATCGATTCCTACCTGATCCGCAAGCACGACGATCCGACCGCGCCCAGCCTCAGCATCCGGGTCGACGTGGCGTTTCAGAAAGTCGATCTGCTCGACGATCGGGATGTGATGACCATCACCTGCGCCGACAACGGCTGCGGGCTGGGAGAGGCCCAGCTGAAGGCCTTCCTGACCAAGGACACGTCGTACAAGGACGACCTGACGATCTCGGGAATCGGCAAGTGCAAGGGCGCGGGTCGTATCCAGTTCTTCCACTATTTCGCCGGCATGGCGATCGACAGCACCTTCCGCCGGGATGGGCAGGTGTTTCGTCGCTGGATGACCTACGACGAACGTCAAAAGCAGATCGAGGCCGACGATTTCGCTGAGGACGCTGGCGACGCTTCGAAGATCGGCACGACCATCCAGCTGCTGAACTTCAAGGATGCCGCACGGGTTCGCCTGCCGCCCAACGCGCTGCTCAGCGCGATGTTCTCGGCGGCGGCGCTGAAGAAGCAGATGCTGCTGGCCTTCCTGCAGCGCCTGGTCGGCCTGTCTAGCCAGCTTGGCGATTTCGAGATTGTCTTCTCGACCACCCATTGGGCCCAGCCCGACCAGACCGAAGTTCTTCGGCGCCAGGACCTGCCGGTCGTCACGGCCGTGCGGGAAGTCCAGGTCGAAGAGCGCGACCCGGACACCGGCGGCGGTCTGGGGACTTTCCAGACCTTCAGGCTGTCCCACTATCGGCTGGATGCTGCATCGTTCGGCCTGAAGCGTAACGCCATCGCGTTCTGCGCCAAGTTCTCGCCGGTTCGCGACATCACCAACCGATACCTGCGCAGCAAGACCGAACAGAACAATCCCGTCGGCGGCTACAATCACATCGTCCTGATCGAGAGCGACTTCCTCGACCAGCACGTCAATGAGCAGCGCGACAACTTCGAGGATATTCCCGAAGAACTTGAGGCCGGCGGGCTCTTTGGCTCCGAGCGGGTGTCCTACGAGACGATCCATGCCGCCATCGATCCGGTGATCGACGCCATGGTGATCCCGGGCGACTGGAAGAAAGAGGACGTGGTCAAGGAGATCACCGACAAGTACGGCGTCACCGAGGACATGCTGCAAGAGACCTCCACGCGGGTGGTCTACGGCGAGTCAGCCCAGAAGATCGTCGATCGGGTTCTGAAGAAGTACCAGGAAAAGGTCATCGACGAGACCGCCGAGATCTACCGCCTGAAGGAAGAGATTGTCGCGGCCGAGCCGGACTCCGCCGATTTCCGCAAGAAGATCAGCGAGATTTCGTGGAAATATACGACGTCGCTGAAAAACTTCGACATGGCCAACCTCTCGCAGCTCGTCGTGCGGCGCGCCTGCATCGTCGAGGTTCTGGCCCTGGCCTGCGGGCGAAACCTGTCGGTGCAGAACCTGGATGACGGCGCCCGACGCAAGGACGAGCGGATCATCCACAGCATCTTCTTTCCGATGCGCCAGGACAGCACCGAGGTCACCGACCACGACATCTGGCTGCTGAGCGAGGAATATCACTACTACGACTACATCGCCTCGGACATGCCGCTGGCCAACATCGTCTGGAACAGCGACGAGAAGGTCTTCGAGAACGACATCGATCAGGCCTTCAAGGACCTGCTGGCCCGCCGCGCGCAGGACCACGGCGCCAAACGGCCTGACATCGCGCTGTTCAGCAAGGAAGGCTCGGCGATCATCGTCGAGTTCAAGGCGCCGGGCGTGTCGATGGACGACCACGTCGGCGACCTCAACCAATATGCCCACCTCCTGGCGGCCAAGTCGGGCGGGAGGATCAAGAGGTTCTACGGCTATCTCATCGGCGACACGCTGGATCCATTGCGGCTCAACGGCTGGACGCCGTTCCCTACCGGCAAGGGCTGGTTCAATTCCGACAATCTCATAGACCCGACGACACGCACGAAGCTGGGCGAGACCTACTTCGAGATCCTGCACTTCGACGATGTCGTGGATCGCGCCCGCAAGCGCATCGGCGTCTACCAAGACAAGCTGAAGTTCAGCATCCCCAAGTAGCCGCAGACCGCGCTGGAAAGGACCTCGCCGTGGACTCGCCCTTCGTCAGCGATGAGCATCGCGAGGCCTTCGCGCGTTACGGCCGCGCCCACTTCGCGATCCAGACCCTGGAGTACGAACTGGTCAACACCTACAGCGTCCTGAGCCTGCTGCCCGAGCGCAACGGGGTCGAGGACGCGGCCTGGGAAGGGCGGGTGGACGACTTCTTCGACACCAGCTTCACCCACACCTTCGGGACCATGCTGGGCAAGATCAAGAAAACGGGGCGCCTACCAGCGGAGCTGCTGGCGCGGCTGGAGGCGTGCAAGCCCGAGCGCGACTTCCTGGTCCATCGCTTCTTCAGGTTCTACATCGAGGGCGGAGCGCCTCCAGATCAGCTCGAAGCCGCGATGATCGCGCGCAGCGACGCGGCCTGCGATGTCTTCATGGCCCTGAACCGGGACCTGGAGGCCTTCAGCCATGGCATGGCCGAACGCTTCGGGATCACCGCGCAGATGATCGCCGACGAGATCGAAGCCGACCAGACCGCCCGCCAGCGGTCTGGCGACGTCTAGATCGGCGCCGAGCGGCCCAGGATCTCGATCTTGCGGGGTGGGTCGTCTTCGACCGCTCTCCAGACCGCGTCGATGAGCAGGCCCTGGTAGGCCTCCAGCGCGGTCATCGCAGGCGTGTGCTCCAAGGCCATGGTCAGAACCGCGCGGGCGGCGACTAGGGCAAGGTCGCGCGTACGTTCAGCATCATCGTGGACGCCGATCGCGGCCAAGGCGGCGCGACGGGTCCAGCCGTCCAAAGGCCCGGTCAGTTCCGCGACCAACGTCGGGCCTTCGATCGTGCGTCGGACGCAGAAGCCGAGCGCGAGCACGCCACGGCGCGAGACCGCGCGCCAGTAGTCGATGGGCTCTAGGCTAGGTTCCTGAGGCAGGGTCATGTCCGGCTTAATAGCGTTCCGTCGACGAAGCGATTTGCGCATATCATAGCCGATGATGGACCTGGCGGGGCGCTGCCGCTGGCAGCCGAAGTTTTGAGGCCTATCTCGTATAGCGTACGTCGGAGAAACGCCCCCGGTGCCGAACCATCCGTCCTCGACGCTGCAGCGCCCGCCGGAGGCTCTGATCCGACGCTTCCACCTGGGCCAGGTCGGCAACGACACGGTCAGGACCTTTCTGACCAAGGGCTATTCCCTGGCGATCTGCTGTCGCGAATGTCCGCGACTGATCGAGTGGACGCCCGAGGATCTGCTGGAAAAGTTCGAGCATCGCGTGGACGTCAAGATCGCCGATATCGCCGCGCGGCTGTCCTGCACGGGCGTAGAAGGGTGCGGGTCAAAAGACGTCGCGGTCTTTCCCCACCTCTTCGACGGCGCGTGGTCCTGGACGCCGCCGGACCGCTAAAGCCGATCAGGCCGGCACGACGTCGTCGCTCTTGCCGCCGGTGGCCACCACCTTCAGCCGATCGGGCAGGGGCCGCTGCAGCTGGGCGACCTCAGTCCAGGGGGCGTCGCTCATCCATAGGTCCCATTCCTCCGGCTCGGTCAGGATCACCGGCATGGCCTTGGCGTGGTAGGTCTTCACCGGCTCGGCCGACTCCGTTGTCAGGAAGCCGTAGGCGACGATTTCCTCCCAGCCCTTGCTCTTCATCCGCACGCAGGCGTGCGGCGTCCAGATGCCGGCGAAGAAGGCGATCGGGCGGCTGTCATCCAACGCGAACCAGATGTTCTTGCGCGTCCTCTCGTGGTCTTGGTCCGGTTCGGCGAAGGACGTGAAGGGCACCAGACACCGGTTGCCCGCGCCTAGCCAGGGCGCCCAATGGGTGTTGATCCTGCCCGTCTTCTGGCTGACCGTGTTGCGCACGTTCGTGGTGCCCTTGTCCGGCTCCATCTTCAGTAGTTCGTCGAAATCGAACTCCGTGCCCTTGGCGCGCAGCTTGTCAGCCCGCTCCGTCGCGGCCTCGAACAGGGCCTGTTTCGATGACGGCATGCCCCAGCGCGCATCGCGCATAATCCTCTGGCCTTCCTGGCCGCGGGTGATGATCGGCGCGGCGTAGTCAGGGTAAATCCCCGGCATCGGCGGCTGGTTGTTGTTGAGGTCGCTCATAGCGCGCGCCAGGGCGGCGACTTCCGCCCGCGCCTTCATGAGGGCGTAGAGATTGCAGATGTGGACGGCCCCCCGCTTGCAGTGAACGCGTAGACTGTCTGACCTAATCGCTTGCTATCAGATGTCCGGCCTATTTTGCGCGAGGAAACCTCGCTGGCCAAGATGGTGTTCGC
>JAEXJH010000236.1 GCA_023445955.1 Pseudomonadota bacterium | reverse complement strand
GCCGGCCAGCAGGCGACCGAAGGCGTCACGGACCAGGGCCATGTCGTCGGGATGGGTGATCGGCAGCGACGAGCGCCCGACGATGTCCTCGGGCGAATAGCCGGTGACCGTCTGGCAGGCCGGCGAGACGAAGGTCGCCCGCCCCTGCATGTCGCTGGAGACGATGATGTCGGTCGCGTTCTCGGCCATCAGCCGGTAGCGGTTCTCGATCGCCCGCTGGTCGGTCAGGTCCTGGATCTGGCCGATGAAGTGTTTGGGCGCGCCGTCCTCGCCGCGCGCCAGCGACACCGACAGCCGCACCCAGATCACCGCGCCGTCCTTTCGGATGTAGCGCTTTTCGGTCTGGTGGCTGCGGATCTCGCCGCTCAAGAGGCGGCTCATGTAGCTGAGGCCCGAGTCGATGTCGTCGGGGTGGGTGAGCGCCCGGAAATCCAGCGCCCGCGCCTCCTGCGCCGTGTAGCCGATGATGTCGCAGAAGACGCTGTTGATCTTGACGATGCGGCCCGTCAGATCGCCCATCCCCATGCCGATCGGGGCGTCGTGGAAGGCGGTCTCGAACAGCTCTTCCTGCTCGGTCTTCTCGGTCAGCAGCGCCTGGTGCTGCTCGAAGGCCAGCTGGCGCGACATCTGCGCGCCCAGCATCGAGGCCAGCACCCGCAGGATGTCGATGTCCTCGTCGTCGAAGGCGCTCTTGTGCTCGGAGAACACCTTCAGCACGCCCAGCGCCTCGGCCTGGTGCATCAGCGGCGCGCAGACCATCGAGCCCACCCCCACCTTGACGCAGGCGGCGCGGTCGACGCGGTCGTCGGTCAGGGCGTCGGCGCAGATCAGCACCTCGGCGGAGGCCACGCACAGGCCCGAGAAACTGCCGTCCTGCTTCAGGCGCATGCCGATCAGGCTCTTGTCGGTGGCGGCGCGGTAGACGAGGTCCCCGCCGTCGACCAGTTCGACGATCGCGCCCTTGGCCCCGGTCAGGTCGGCCAGATGCTCGACGATCGCCTGCATGAAGGCGTCAAGGTCGAGGCCCGCTTCGGCCAGGGCCGCCTGGGCGGCCGCCAGACGGGTCATGCGATCGAGGCGCGCGCGCAGGTCTGCGACGTCGTCTGCGGTCTCGGCGGCCATCACGGACTTTCTTTGCGCCCCGGGGGCGGGTTGGACATCTATCCGTGCGCCAAAAGCGTGAATGGCGGGTTATCCACGTTCCCTGCAACTTTTAGCCTCTTGATCCCGCCGCGCGGCGCGGCAAGGCTGGCGCCGACGATCCGGAGTCGTCGAAGCCAGGATGGACCGATGCCGCCAATCGCCGTCGCGCCCTCGATCTACGTCGTCGACGACGATCCTCTGGTGCTGGCCTTCCTGCAGGCGGCCCTTGCGCCACAAGGGTTTACGGTCGAACTGTTCGAGACCGGCGAGGGGATGCTGGGCAAGGCGCGGATGCAGGTTCCCAGCCTGTTCGTCATCGACGTGCGCCTGCCCACCACCGACGGTATCGAGCTGGTCCGCACCCTGCGGTCCATCGACGCATGCGCTCAAGCTCCAATCCTGATGCTGACCGGCGAAGGCCGCCTGGACCGCATCGTCATGGCCATGCAGGCCGGCGCCAACGGCTACCTGATGAAGCCGTTCTCGCCCGAGCAGATCATCGCCAAGATCCGCGACCTTACCGCCTAGCGCTTCACGTTCGGATCGGACCGCGCCCGACAGGATCGTTCAAGCACGCGCGCGCGCCTCGGTCGAAACTCGCGGTCTCCCCCGATCCGCCGCAGGAGCGCGACCGTGTCCGAATACCTGACCATCACCGTCCCGGACGGCGACTTCCAGGCGCTTGTCGTGCGTCCCAGCGTAGAGCCCGCGCCGGCCATCGTCCTCATCCAGGAGATCTTCGGGGTCAATGACGGCATCCGGCAGATCGCCGGCGAGCTGGCCGCCCAGGGCTATGTCGTCGTGGCCCCCGACCTGTTCTGGCGCTTCGAGCCGGGCCTGTCGATGTCCGAGGCCACGCCGGAGAACTGGGAGAAGGCGTTCGGCTTCTACAACCGCTTCGACTTCGACAAGGGCGTCGAGGACGTGGTCGCCACGATCAAGGCCGCGCGGACGCTGGACGGCGCGAGCGGCAAGGTCGGAGTGACCGGCTACTGCCTGGGCGGGCTGATGACCTTCCGGGCCATGGCGGCCAGCGACGCCGACGTGGGCGTCGTCTACTACGGCGGCGGGACCGACAACTACGTGGCCGAGGGCGCCAGGATTCGCAAACCGCTGCTGATGCACCTGGCCGGCGACGACGAGTACATCGGCCAGGACGCCCAGGCGAAGATCCACGCGGCGCTGGACGGCCATCCGCGCATCCAGATCCACACCTATCCCGGCCGCAACCACGCCTTCGCGCGGCCCGGCGGGGATCACTATGACGCGGCCGACGCTGCGACGGCCAACGCCCGCTCGGCCGCCTTCTTCAAGGCGCACCTCTTCTAGGGCAGCTGGCAGCGCACCGCTTCGCCGACGCGCTCGGCGTCGGGACCCAGCACGACGTGGACGACTTGGTCGCCGACCCGGACGACGCCGCGCGCGCCCAGGGCCTTCAGCGCCGGCTCGCTGACCGCGCCCTGGTCGGCCACGACCACGCGCAGGCGGCTGGAGCAGGTGCCAACGCTCTTGAGGTTCGCTGCGCCGCCGAGCGCGCTCAGCACCTTCTCGGCCTTGCGGTCGTCGTCGACGGTCGGCAGCACCGAGGGCGCGGCCTTGGCGGCCGTAACGGCCTTCACAGGCGGCGGAGCCCCCATGGCGGCGCGGATCTCGCCGGCGACGCCGTCGGCGATCGGGCCCAGCACGACCTGCAGCGCCTTGTCGGACGGCTTGACGATCCCGCGCGCGCCCAGGGCCTTCAGGGCCGGCTCGTTGACCGCGCCCTGGTCGACGACGATCAGGCGCAGGCGGGTGGTGCAGGCGTCGACGGTGGTCAGGTTGGCCGCGCCGCCGAGAGCCGCCACGAAGTCCGCGCCGCGACCACCGCCCGTGGAAACGGTCTCGACGGCGACGGTCTCTTCGTCCTCGCGACCAGGGGTCTTGAGGTTGAAGCGGGTGATCGCGAAGCGGAAGACGCCGTAATAGAGCGCGCCATAGACCAGGCCCACCGGGATCAGCAGCCAGGGATGGGTCGCCTTGCCGAAGTTCAGCACGTAGTCGAACAGGCCCGCCGAGAAGGTGAAGCCCAGCTTGACGTTCAGCAGGTTCATCAGCGCCATGGCCGCGCCGGTCAGCACCGCGTGCATGGCGTAGAGGGCCGGGGCCAGGAACATGAAGCTGAACTCGATCGGCTCGGTCACGCCGGTCAGGAACGAGGTCAGGGCCAGCGAGAACAGCATGCCGCCGACGGCCTTTTTCTTCGCAGGGAGGGCGGTGTGGTACATGGCCAGGCAGGCGGCGGGCAGGCCGAACATCATGACCGGGAAGAAGCCGCTCATGAACGCCCCGGCGCTGGGGTCGTCGGCGAAGAAGCGGCGGAGATCCCCCGTGGCGCCGTGGTAATCGCCGACCACGAACCAGGCGATGTTGTTCAGCACGTGGTGCAGGCCGGTGACGATCAGGATCCGGTTCAGGAAGCCGAAGACCAAGAGGCCGATCTCGCCCGAGCCGACGATGGCCCGGCTGGCGCCGTCGACCGCGCCGTTGATGCCGTCGTAGCCCAGGCCGATCAGGGCGGCCATCAGCAGACCAGCCAGGCCCGCGATCATCGGCACGAAGCGCCGACCGCTGAAGAAGGCCAGGTATTCCGGCAGCTTGAAGGTCGAGAAGCGGTTGTAGAATAGCCCGCCAATGACGCCCGAAATGATGCCGATCGGCGCGCTCAGCTTGGCCAGCGCCTTGGCCTTGTAGGCCGCGCCCGCCAGGTCGGCGTGTTCCTTGACCAGGTTCGCCGTCACGTCCGCCGGGACGTGCAGCAGGGTCTTGGCCCCCTCGGTGGCGATCAGGAAGCAGACGACACCGGCCAGCCCCGCCGCGCCGTTGTTCTCCTTGGCGAGGCCCACGGCGACGCCGATGGCGAAGAGCAGGCCCAGGTTGGAGAAGATCGCATCGCCGGCGGCGGCCATGAAGCCGATGTTCAGCAGGTCGGGCTGGCCCAGGCGCAGCAGCAGGCCGGCGACCGGCAGCACCGCGATCGGCAGCATCAGGGCCCGGCCCAGGGGCTGGAGGATCTCGAGCGGAGACTTCATCGACTTTTAGGCTCCGAAGGATTTCACGAGGGCGCGGACCGCCTCGGGCGAGGTCTGGTCCAGGGCCTGGGCCGCGAGCGTACGGCAGGAATCGAGGCTAAGGCTACGGACGCGCGCCTTCACCTCGGGCGCGATGGACGCCGTGGTCGAGAGCTCCGTGACGCCCAGACCCAGCAGGATCGGCGTGGCGGCGACGTCGGAGGCGAGGCCCCCGCAGACGCCGACCCAGCGATGGTGCTTGGCCGCGCCCTTGCAGGTCTGGTCGATCATCCGCAGCACCGCCGGGTGCAGGGCGTCGATGCGAGCGGCCAGTTCGGGGTTACCGCGATCCATGGCCAGCACGTACTGGGTCAGGTCGTTGGTGCCGACCGACAGGAAGTCCGCCTCGGCGGCGATCAGGTCGGCGGTGACGGCGGCGGCGGGCGTCTCGATCATCACGCCCAGTTCGACGCGCTCGACGATCCCCATCTCGCGCTTGGCCTCGTCCAGCACGGCGCGGACGGCGCGCAGCTCGTCCAGGCTGGCGATCATCGGGACCATGATCTTGCATTGGCCCAGCGGCTTGACCCGCAGGATGGCGCGCAGCTGGGTCTTCAGCAGGTGCGGCCGCCACAGGCTGACGCGGACGCCGCGCAGGCCGAGCGCCGGGTTCTCCTCGGCCGGGATCGGCAGGTAGGGCGCGGCCTTGTCGCCGCCGACGTCCAGCGTACGGATGATCAGCGGCTTGCCGTCCAGGGCCGAGGCGATGGCCTGGTACTGGCGGGCCTGCTCGTCCTCGTCCGGCGGGGTGTCGCGGTCCAGGAACAGGAACTCGGTGCGCAGCAGGCCCGAACCTTCCGCGCCATTGGCCACGGCGGCCAGGGCGTCGTTCAGCGAGCCGGTGTTGGCGAACACCTCGATGCGGACGCCGTCCTTCGTGACGCAGACCTCATGAGCGGCGGCCTGGGCGGCCGCCTTGCGCTCCTGGCGCTGGGCGAGAGCCGTCTGGGCGGCTTCCAGGGCCGGGGCGTCCGGCGCCACGCGCAGCACGCCGCTGTCGGCGTCCAGGATCAGCGTCGCGCCGTCCTTGACCTTCAGCAGCGCGCCGCCGACGGCGACTATCGCGGGAATGCCCATGGCGGCCGCCAGGATCGCCACGTGCGAGGTCGGCCCACCGCGCGCGGTGACGAAGCCCGCCACGGCGGCGGGATCGACGCCCATCAGCTGCGAAGGCAGCAGTTCGTCGGCCAGCAGGATCGAGCCGGGCGGCAGGATCGCGCCTTCGTCCTCCTCGCCGGCCAGCGCGCGCAGCACCTGGCGCTCGAGATCGACCAAGTCGTCGACGCGCTCGGCCAGGCGGCGGTCGCCCAGGCCGCGCAGGGCCTCGACATAGCCGCCGACGGCCTTGCGCCAGGCATAGCCGGCGCTCTTGCCCTCCCCGATCAGGCGGCGGGCGCCGGCGGCCAGTTCGGGGTCTTCCAGGAAGGCCAGGTGGGCGCCGAGGATGGCCTTGCGAGCCTTGTCGCCCTTGGCGGCGTTCTTCTCGATGCGGGCGCGGACCGTGTCGAGGGCGGCGGCGAGCGCCGCCTCCTCGTGGGCGGTCCCGTCGCCGGCTTCGCGTACGACGATGTCGGCGGCGGCGAGACGCACGGCCTTGCCGATCGCCAAGCCCGGCGCGGCCAGCACGCCCTTCAGCACGC
>JAEXJH010000235.1 GCA_023445955.1 Pseudomonadota bacterium | reverse complement strand
TCTCAAGCTTCGGCTTGGGTCCCCGCCTTCGCGGGGATGAGCGGAGAGTGGGAGGTGGCCAGCAGACGCTTCTGTTCAGCCTTGCTCCGATAGAGAAAGTCATAAGGCAGTCCCAACCGCACGCTGGCCTGGCTTGGCGGAGAGCTTTTCACGGGAATCTTCTCCGCCAGCCTGCCGGCGGTCTTGAGCGCCAGCCGATCCAGAGCCGTCAGGTCATACTCCGCCCCTAGTCCCAGCTTCTCCCGCACCACCGGCGGCAGCAGCGACACTGACGCCCGGGCCAGCGCCTTGTGGAGGAACTGTGGCGCGTTCGGCGCGGCCTTGCCCGACTGGATGATGGCGAGGAACTCTTCGACGATTGGATGCGGCTCGAAGCGGGGCGCTAGTTTCTCCATCATCGCCAGGAAGTCGGACTGTGAGCTGGGCGAGTACTTCACGCCGTACAGCCGCGCGATCGGGTGGGCCTCTTCGTAGAACCGGGTCTTCTCAGCCTCGGTCAGCGGCTCGACGAAACGGTCATAGGCGTTGAGGAAGCCGTAGCCGGCCGTGGCGCTGACCCAGTCCAGCAGCTCGACATCCAGCGCCTTGTAGGCCTCGCCCGTCGGCGTCTGGCCCACCACCCGCGTGTGCATGTTGGTGACGCCCTGGATCACCCGCCGCGCGGCGGCCTGCGGGCCATAGACCCCGACCCTGGCGGCGATGCCGGTGCGCTTGGAGCGCCCGATCGGATCGGCCTTGTAGGTCGAGTGGTCCCAGACGCCCGACCGGATCCGCGCGTCGGCGAACTCCAGCAGCACGGCGGCCACGCCCCCAACCGCCAGGGCGATCGGGTTCTTGTAGACGCGCCAGTGCATCGAGCCCGGATCCAGATAGGCGGGCTCGCCAGCCGGGTTGGTGTAGTCGATCTTCCAGCCCAGGTAAGAGGACGGTTCGGCCATGACGATCTCCTTCCCGAAGAAGGGTCGGGGTCATGGCCGGTCATCGCAACCTATCGAATCCGATAGGGAAGCTTAAGCGGCTACGGCTTCCTTGGCCTTGAGGGCCTGGGCCTTCGCGCCCGTCTTGCGGCCGAACTGCATGACCCCGTCCTCGACCTTGCCCAGGCGCAGGGCGGCGAGATCCAGGGCGTAGTTCTGGTGCACCTTCCACGGTTTGCGCAGGCCCTGCTTGGGGAATTGGCCGATGGCGCGGGTGACGTAGCCGGACGAGAAGTCCAGCCACGGTGCGACTTCCATCTCGCCATCGACGCGCGGCACGCAGAAGTCGGTGCGCGTGCGGGTCATGTGGTTGATCAGGCGGCAGACATATTCGCTGGTCAGGTCCGCCTTCAGCGTCCAGCTGGCGTTGGTGTAGCCGAAGGCCGAGGCCAGGTTCGGCACGTCGCTGAACATCATGCCCTTGTAGCTCATCGACTGGGACAGATCGGCGACCTTGCCGTCGACCACGACCTCCATGCCGCTGAGTAGCTGCATTTGCAGGCCGGTCGCCGTGACAACGACATCGGCGTCCAGGGTCTTGCTGGACTTGAGCAGGATGCCGGTCTCGGTGAAGCGGTCGATGTGGTCGGTGACCACCGAGCTGGACCCAGCCTTGATCGAGGCGAACAGGTCGGCGTCCGGCACCAGGCACAGGCGCTGGTCCCAGGGATTGTAGCTCGGCGTGAAGTGGGTCCCGACGTCGTAGTCCGGCCCCAGGTGCTCGCGCACCATGCCCAGCAGGCGCTCCTTGACCTTCTCGGGCTTCTTGCGGGCCATGTTGAAGAACAGCATCTGGAAGAGGACGTTCTTCCAGCGGGTCAGGCCATAGGCGGTCATGGCCGGCAGCTTGGACCGCAGCCAGTTGGCCACCCCGTCCTCGGCCGGGCGCGAGACCACATAGGTCGGCGAGCGCTGCAGCATGGTGACGTGGCTGGCGGTCTTGGCCATCTCGGGCACCAGGGTCACGGCGGTGGCGCCGCTGCCGATGACCACGACCTTCTTGCCGCTGTAGTCCAGATCCTCGGGCCAAAGCTGCGGGTGGACGATGCGGCCCTTGAACTGCTCGGTCCCCGCGAACTCCGGCGTGTAGCCCGACGAATAGCGGTAGTAGCCGGCGCACATATAGAGGAAGCCGCAGGTGAACTTGACGGTTTGGCCTTCGTGCTCGGCCTCGACCGTCCAGGTCGCCGTCTCGGTCGACCAGCTGGCGCGCTTGACCATGTGCTTGAAGCGGATGTGGCGGTCGACGTCGTGCTCGCGAGCGGTCTCGCGGACATAGGACAGGATCGACGGGCCGTCGGCGATGGCCTTGGCGGCCTTCCATGGTTTGAAGCTGTAGCCCAGGGTGTACATGTCGCTGTCGGAGCGAATGCCGGGGTAGCGGAACAGGTCCCAGGTGCCGCCGATCGCCTCGCGCCCTTCCAGGATCGCGTAGGTCTTGCCGGGGCAGTGCTTCTTCAGGTGATAGGCCGCGCCGATCCCCGAAAGCCCCGCGCCCACGATCAGGACGTCGACATGTTCGATGGTCATCCGTTTCCGCCCTTGGGTCCGCCCGCTGGTTGACCCGGCGTGGCTGTATGTGAACAGTGTTCACTAACAAACGACCGTTTTGACCGAACGTCAACTGCGGCCTATCGGATACCTCATGTCCCTTCGCGACTTCGGCCTGCTCGTCCTGATCTGCCTGGTGTGGGCGGGCAACAACATCATCTCCAAGATCGTGGTCGCCCACTGGGGCGTGCCGCCGCTGTTCTACGCGGCCGTGCGCTTCACCCTGGTGGCGCTGGCGACCTT
The DNA here is from genome assembly GCA_023445955.1 of Pseudomonadota bacterium. Lineage (GTDB taxonomy): Bacteria > Pseudomonadota > Alphaproteobacteria > Caulobacterales > Caulobacteraceae > Caulobacter. The sequence goes on along the minus strand of JAEXJH010000235.1, from coordinate 1,564 downwards.
GCCCTGGCTGCTGCCGGCGCCGAAGCCGACTTGGCGGATCGTGGTGGTGGCGCTGCTGATGGGGGCGGGGAACTTCGCCTTGCTGTTCATGGGCTTCAAGACCGCCTCGCCCTCGGCCGCTTCGGTGGTGATCCAGCTGGGCGTGCCGTTCACGACCCTGCTGTCGATGCTGATGCTGGGCGAGACGATCCGCTGGCGTCGGGGCCTGGGCATCGCGCTCACCCTGGCCGGCGCGGTGACGGTGATGTGGAGCCCGCACGGCTTCGTGCTGTCGCCGGGCCTCTGGCTGATCGTCGCCGCCGCCTTCGCCGGCTCGCTGGGCGCGGTGATGATGAAGCAGGTCGAGGGCGTGCGGCCGCTGCAGTTCCAGGCTTGGGTCGGCTTCTCGTCGATCTGGCCGCTGGCGGCGATGAGCGCCTTCATCGAGCCCGGCCAAGTTGCGGCAGGGATCAGCGCCGGCTGGCCGTTCGTGGCGGCGGTGGTGTTCTCGGCCCTGGTGGTTTCGGTCGTGGCCCATACGGCCTATTACGGGCTGATCCAGCGCTACGAGGCCAATCTCATCGCTCCGCTCCCCTGCTGACGCCGCTCTTCACCATTCTGCTGGGCGTGCTGGTCACCCACGACCACTTCGACCTGCGCATGGGCGTCGGGGCGGGCCTGGCCCTAACCGGCGTCTTGATCATCGCGCTTCGGCGGAATCAGGTCATGCCGTTGCTGATGTCGATCCGGAACCGCGCCCAATGAGTCTGCCCTTCATCGAGGCCCCGTCGCCGAACTTCGACGCCCGCAAGGCCGTGCCCGACACCGTGGTCCTCCACTACACGGGCATGGAAACCGGCGAGGCCGCGATCGAGCGTTTGCGCGACCCCGAGGCCAAGGTGTCGGCCCACTATTGCGTGGAAGAAGACGGCCGCATCTTCCGCCTGGTGCCCGAAGAGCGCCGCGCCTGGCATGCGGGCGCGGCCTTCTGGAAGGGCGTCAAGGACATTAACTCGGCCTCGATCGGCATCGAGATCGTCAATCCCGGCCACGAGTTCGGCTATCGCCCGTTCCCGGAGGCGCAGATCGCGTCGGTGATCAACCTGCTGGCCGACGTGCGCACGCGCTGGATGATCCCCGACAGCCGCATCCTGGGTCACTCTGACATCGCTCCGGCCCGCAAGATCGATCCGGGCGAGCTCTTCCCGTGGAAACGCCTGGCCGAAAGCGGTCACGGCCTGTGGATCGAGCCGGCCCCGTCGCCGGGCGCGCCGCTGGGCCAGGGCGAAGAGGGGACTGGCGTCTTCGCGTTGCAGGCCGGCCTGACCCGTCTCGGCTTCGACTGCGCACCGACCGGCAAGTACGACGAGTGGACCGCCACCGTGGTCGGCGCCTTCCAGCGTCACTGGCTGCAGAGCCGCTTCGACGGCATCGCCGACGGCGAGACCCGAGCCCGATTGGTGGGCCTGCTGCGCGCGGCGGCCGAGTAATGCATCCGGACAACCGCTTCCGCGTCGAGGACCGCGCGGTCCTGCTCGACTTCATCGCCGCGCATCCGTTCGTGACGATCGCGGCGGCCGTGGGC
>JAEXJH010000234.1 GCA_023445955.1 Pseudomonadota bacterium | reverse complement strand
GCCTTGTTGGCGTCGGCGGCGGCCTGGTCCTTGGCCGAGGCGGCGTCGGTCACCGTCGAGGCGTCGGCGGCGGCGGCCTTGGCGGCGGCGCTGTCGCCCTCGGCTTCGTCGTGCTTGCCGCAGGCGGCCAGCGACAGGGCCGAGACGGCCATGCCGGCGATCAGGAGTTTGCGGATGGTGCTCATGGTGTTCCCCTTGCTGGCCGCTGCCTGACCGGCGGCGGCTTTGGGCAAAAGGAATACCGGTTCGAAAGCCCGTGCAAGTTACGAGGCGCTAATGCTCTCGCCAGAGATCCTGAGGGCGGACGCTGGCAGCGCGCCCTTACTCGTTCGGGATCTGCGACAGGGCTTCTTCCAGCTCGGCGAAGCTGGGCTGGGCGGGCGAGGGCACGTTGCCGCGTCCGATCTCGACCGAGATCTGGGCGGCGTTGCCGTGCAGGTGGGCGACCAGGACGGCCTGGATGATCTTGTAGAAGGCGCCGTCCTCGTTGACGACGGCCTGCAGGCGCGTGGCCATCGGGCCGACGATGCCATAGGCGATGAACACGCCCAGGAAGGTGCCGACCAGAGCGCCGCCGATCATGCCGCCCAGGACGGCCGGCGGTTCGGTGATCGAGCCCATGGTCTTGATGACGCCCAGCACGGCGGCGACGATGCCCAGCGCGGGCAGGGCGTCGGCCATGCTCTGCAGGGCGTGGGCCGGCTCGAGCGCCTCGTGGTGGTGCTTCTCGAGCTGCTTTTCCATCGCGTCCTCGACCTGGTGGGGATCCTCCAGGTTCATGGTCATCATCCGCAGGGTGTCGCAGATGAAGTCGACGGCGAAGTGGTCGTGGGTGACCTTCGGATAGCGGGCGAAGATCGTGCTCTCGTGCGGCTTTTCGATGTGGCTTTCCAGGGCGATGACGCCCTTGGACTTCATCGTCTTGGTCAGCAGGAACAGCAGGGACAGCAGGTCGCGATAGTCGGCCGGCTTCCACTTGGGGCCCTTGAAGATCTTGCCGAAGCCGCCGGCCGTGCCCTTGATGACGACCATCGAGTTGGAGATCAGGAACGCGGCCACGGCCGCGCCGAGGATGGCCATCAGTTCGTGCGGGGCGGCCTCGATGATGACGTCCAGCTTGCCGCCACCCATCAGGTAGCTGCCGAACACCATGCCGAAGAGCAGGACGATGCCGATGATCTGGAACATGGTGGTGTGGCCGACCCCGAGAATGAAGCCGCATGATCGCGGTTAATGATTAATCCAAGGTTCTCACGCGGTCGCTCCTGGGTCTGTGATCTGCGACACATTGCGCGTGAAGCTTCCCGGGCCTAACAAGTGTTTGATGACTGGGGAGTCCAAAGAGGCCCGGGATAACCGGGCGCCGTTCGCGATCCTCTTTGGCGTGTCCGTTGCGACCGCCATGGGGAACAACGGCATGCTGTCGGTGCTGCCGGCCATCGGCCGCCAGATCGGCATTCCCGACGCCATGGTGGCGGCGATCTTCTCCCTCTCTGCTGTGCTGTGGGCGATCACCTCGCCGCTGTGGGCGCGGCAGTCGGATATCCGGGGCCGCAAGCCGCTGATCCTGCTGGGCCTGGCTGGCTTCTGCGTGTCGATGCTGCTGTGCGCTCTGGTGGTGTCGGCCGGCCTGCATCACCTGGCCCCGCCGATGGTGATTTTCATGGCCTTCCTGCTGTGCCGGGCGCTGTTCGGGACCTTCGGCTCGGCGGCCAATCCGGCCACCCAGGCCTATATGGCCGAGCGCACCAGCCGCGAGGAGCGCACCCAGACCATGGCCACCCTGGCCGGCGCCTTCGGCCTCGGGACAGTGATCGGGCCGCTGCTGGCGCCGCTGTTCGTGCTGCCTGGTGTGGGTCTGGCCGGGCCGATGTTCGCCTTCGCCCTGCTGGCGGCGGTGATGCTGGTCATCGTCCAGCGCGGCCTGCCCGAGACCTTCAAGCCGGGCAATACCGACACCCCGCCTCGTCGCCGCATCGGCCTGCCCTGGCGCGGCGACGGCGCGGCGCTGTGGAAGGACCCGCGCCTCAAGCCCTTCCTGATCTTCGGCTTCCTGGTCGCCGCCTGCCAGACGGCCCAGACCCAGACCCTGGGCTTTCTGATCATCGACAAGCTGGGCCTGCCGCCGGTCAAGGCGCAGGGCTTCATCACCCTGGCCATGGCCGCCGGCGCCGTCGCGGCGCTGCTGGCCCAGTGGGGCCTGATCCGCATGTTCCGCATGGGCCCGCGCGAACTGATGCGCTGGGGCGTCGGCTGCGCGGCGGTCGGCAACATCGTCGTGGCCTTCGCGCCGGACTACGCCGCCGTCGCCATCGGCTACGCCATCGCCAGCCTGGGCTATGGTTTTGCGCGGCCGGGCTTCACGGCCGGCGCCTCGCTGTCGGTCGAGGCCAAGGACCAGGCCGGCGCGGCCGGCGCCATCGCCGCCATCAACGGCCTCAATGTCGTGGTCGCGCCGCTGTTCGTGCTGCTCTACGAGCGCATCGGCTGGGGGCCGTTCGTGCTGAACGCGGCGATCCTGACGGCGCTGGTCGTCTACGCGCTGCGCCAGGCGACGCTGCGGGCGGTCGACAAGGCTGGCGCGCAGGAAGAGGCGACGATCGCGGGCCTGGAGCGGAGCGACGAGGGCGGGGTCTAGTCGACCTTGCGCTCCAGGGCCTTGCGGTCCTTCAGCACGATGTGGCGCACGGTGGGCAGCGCGATCAGGCCCTCGTCCTGCAAGGCTGTGAGGGTCCGCGACACCGTCTCGATGGTCAGGCCCAGATAGTCGGCCATGTCCTGACGGCCCATCGGCACGTCCAGTTCGGCGCGAGCGTGGGTGCGGCCGGCGATGTCGAGCAGCAGGCCCACGACCCGCTCCTGAGCTGAGCGGCGGCCTAGCATCAGCACGTGGTCCTGGCTGCGCTGCAAGCCCTCGGCGGTCAGGCGAAACAGCGCCCGGGCGGCGTCGCAGCGCTTGGCGGCCAGGTCGCTGAGCGCCCCGCGCCGGATCATGCGGATGCTGGCGTCGGTCAGGGCCTCGGCGGTGACACGGTGGGTCTCGCCCATCTCCAGGCCGAAATATTCGCCGGCGAAGTGGAACTCGTCGATCTGCCGGCGGCCGTCGCGCAGGATGCGATAGGTCCGCGCCGCGCCCGACACCACCTGGTAGACATAGTCGGCGGCCTCGCCCTCGCCGAAGATTTCCTCGTCGCGCGAGAAGCGCGGGCAGGCGCCGGGGATGGCCAGCACGGTGTCGAGAGCGGTGGGCGCGGCGTCGATGCGAAGCGGAGACAGCATGGAAAGACCCTTCTGTTGGTAGGGTCATGCGCCTTTTCCGGCGTTGGCGATATTCGGGAGCCGCGCCTAAGGGAACCCCCTTACGCGGGTGTGCGGACGCCCCGTCTTTGAGGCGGATCAACTCGCGGGCGCGGAGCCGCGGGCAGAATGAGAGCATGTCGAACCGCCCCCTCATCCTGCTGCTCGTCGAGGACGAGCCCCTGCGCGAGGCCCTGCGCTTCTCGCTGGAGACCGAGGGCTATGCGGTGGGCGTGCGGCCGGACGGGCGGCCGGTGGCGGCGGTGGTCATCGACGACGCGCGGCAGGAATGGCCAGCGCTGGGCGAGAGCCCGACGATCGTGCTGACGGGGGACGCCGAGCGGCTGCTGCGGCGTGGCGTAAGGGGCGTGAGTTTGGTGGAGAAGCCGCTGCTGGGGGATGCGTTGAGCGAGCGGCTGAGTGAGGTGCTCCACAGATCCTCCCTCTAGCGGGGGAGGATTTGCTCAGCCGCCCCGCACCGACAGCGTCATCCGCACCAGCGCCGCCAGGTTATCGGCCTGCATCTTGGTCATCAGCTTGGCGCGATAGATCTCGACCGTGCGCGGGCTGATGCCCAGCTCCCGCGCGATGACCTTGTTGGCGTGGCCGGCGACGACGCCGTCCAGCACCTGGCGCTCGCGTTCGGACAGGGTCTCCAGGCGCTGCAGGATGGCGGCCTGGTCGTCGGTGACCGGCGCGGCCTCGGCGGCCTTCATGGCGCGGCCCAGCGCGTCCAGCATCCGCGCGTCCGAGAACGGCTTTTCGATGAAGTCCACGACGCCCGAGCGCATGGCCTCGACCGCCATCGGGATGTCGCCGTGGCCGGTGATCATCACCACCGGCATCTTGACCTTCAGGGCGGCCAGCTTGGCGACCAGCTCCTGGCCGCTCATCTCGGGCATGCGCACGTCGGTGATGACGACGCCCGGCTTGGCGGTGGGCAGGGCGTCCAGGAAGGCCGGGGCGCTGGCGTAGGACACGACCTCGAAGTCGGCGGACTCCAGCAGGAAGGCCAGCGACTCGCGGGCGCTTTCGTCGTCGTCGACCACGTGCACGACAGCAGCGGCGTCAGTCATGGGTGGTCTCCTCGTGATGGCTTGCGGGCGGCAGGGTGAAGCGGAACAGCGCCCCGCCACCGGGATTGGCCTCGGCCCAGATGCGACCGCCGTGCGCCTCGATGATCGAGCGCGAGATCGACAGGCCCACCCCCATGCCCTGCGGCTTGGTGGTCATGAACGGCTGGAACAGGCGTTCGCGCACTTCGTCGGCGATGCCGGGGCCGGTGTCGGCGACGCTGACCTGCGACCAGCCCTGGTCGGTCACGGCGCTGGTGATGGTCAGGGCTTTGCGCCGCGCGCCGCTCTCCTGCATGGCGTCGATGCCGTTGCGGATCAGGTTCAGCAGCACCTGCTGCACCTGGACCCGGTCGGCGAACACCGCGTCGGCGGCGGGATCCAAAGAGAGGCGCACGTCGACCTGCCGGTCGCGCTCGCCGATCAGGGCCAGGGCCGAGGCTTCCTCGATCAGCTTGGACAGGCTCTCGTCGTCGCGCTCGCTGGCCCCGCGGCGGACGAAGTCGCGCATGCGGTGGATCACCTCGCCGGCCCGCAGCGCCTGGGCGGCGGCGCGGTCGATGGCGTCGCGCACCTTGGCCTGGTCGGCCTCGCGGCCCCGGTCGATCAGCCGGCGCGAGCCGGTCAGCAGGTTGGCGATGGCCGACAGCGGCTGGTTCAGCTCGTGGGCCAGGGTCGAGGCCATCTCGCCCATGGCGGTCAGGCGCGAGACGTGGACCAGCTCGTTCTGCAGCTCCTGCAGGCGGGTCTCGGTCTCCTGGCTCTGGGTCAGGTCGCGGATGAAGCCGGTGTACGAGGGCATCGGCCCCTTGGTCTCGCCGACGGCCAGCTCCATGGGGAAGGTCGAGCCGTCCTTGCGCTGGCCGACCACCACGCGGCCGACGCCGATGATCCGCCTGTCGCCGGTGCGGTGGTAGCGCTGGATATAGCCGTCATGGGCGGCCGCGTGCGGCTCGGGCATCAGCATACGGACATTCTTGCCCAGGACCTCGTCGGTGCTCCAGCCGAACATCCGCTCGGCGGCGGGGCTGAACGTGGTCATCAGCCCGGCGCGGTCGATGACCACGACGCCGTCGGGCACGGTGTCGAGGATCGAGCGCAGGTGGTCGTTGATCGCCGTGGCCCGCCGTCGGGCCGCGTGGAACCAGCCGCCGCCGACGGCCATGCCAAAGCCCACCGACAGGAAGATCGCCGCGCACAGGCCGCTGACCAGATTGAACGGAATGTCCCGCGTCACCCACCAGACGCTGCCCCAGGCGAAGGTGGTGGCGAAGGCGCCGGGGCCCAGGCCCCCCAGCGCGGCGCTGACCAGCACGGCCGGCACGAACAGCAGGAACGACGACGGCGCGGTGAAGTCGGCCGGCAGATACAGGCGCGCCACCGCCGTCGCCATCACCGCGGCGAAGGCGGCCAGATAGGCGGTCGGATGCGGATCGCTGTACAGGGTCGAGGACAGGCCCCGGGCAGGCTTCATCGGTGCTCCCAGTCTGAAGGTCTTATAGCCGGCCGGCTTTGAGCCAGGTCAAGGCGGGGTCATTGCGTAGGCCGGAAGCTCGTCGCTCCAAGCAAAGAGGAGCTTTTCGATGTCGGGCGGGCAAATGGCGTATCTGGGCCTGGTGATCGTGGCGTTCTCGGCGTTCGCCGTGGTGCTGTTCGTGACCTATATCCGGGTGAACATGAAGTAGGGGCTTCAGCCCTAAAC
>JAEXJH010000233.1 GCA_023445955.1 Pseudomonadota bacterium | reverse complement strand
CGGCCTTGGCCTGCGGGATCAGGGCGGCGATGTCGCTGACCGTCACGCACTCGGCCAGGGCCGCGCCGTCCAGCAGCTCGCCGCAGATCTCGTCGACCAGGGCGATGGTCGAGACGATGGCCAGCGAGTCCCAGTTGTGGTTGGCCAGGACGGTGTCGGCGGTGACTTCGGCGGTGTCGATCTCGAAGATCTCGGCCAGGCCGGCATAGAGGTTCTGCATGGGAGTGCTCCTAGAGAAGGGCCTGGGCGGCGGCCCAGGAATAGCCGACGCCGAAGCCGACCAGCAGGACGCGGCGCGCACGCCCGTCCGTGACCAGCGGCTCCAGCGCCATGGGAATGGTGGAGGAAACGGTGTTGCCCACGTCGCGCAGGGCGACCACGAACTTGTCCTCGGGCACCGCCAGCTTGCGGCGCAGGCGGTCGAGGATGAAGGCGCTGGCCTGGTGCAGCACCACGGCGTCGTAGTCGTCCAGCTTGGCGCTCGCGCGGGCCAGCAGCTCGTCGATCGCCGCCGGGACCGCGCCCAGGGTGAAGGTCATGATCGCCGCGCCGTTCATGTAGAGATGATCGGCCGCGCGCAGGTTGCCCGAGGCGTCCTCGGTGACGACGGCGGTCTCTTCGGTGCGCGGCTGGCGAAAGCCGCCGGCCGGCACGATCAGGTTCTCGGCCCCCGCCCCGTCGGTGCCGAACACGAACGGGCCGAGCGCCGGCGCGTCGGTCTCGACCGCCTCGATCAGGGTCGCGGCCGCGCCGTCGCCGAACAGGCTGCGCACGCCGCGGTCCATCGGGTGGATCAGCTTGGAATAGGTGTCGGCGGTCAGCAGCAGCACGCGCCGCGCCTGGCCGCTGGCGATCAGCGCCTGGGCCATCGACAGGCCGTAGACGAAGCCCGAGCAGCCGAGATTGAAATCGAGCGCCCCAATGTCGGTGCGCAGGCCCAGCCGCTGCTGCAGGATGCAGGCCGAGGTCGGCAGGATGTGGTCGGGCGCCTGGGTGCAGAACAGCAGGTAGTCGATGTCGCTGGGCACGACGCGGCCTTGCGCGAACAGCGCCTTGGCGGCGGCCTCGGCCAGGTCCAACGCCGTCTCGCCGGGCGCGGCGATGCGGCGGGTCTGGATGCCGGTCTTGTCGAGGATCTTGTCGGCCGGCCAGCTGGGATACAGCACGGCGAGGTCGTCGTTGCTCAGCACCTGCTCGGGCAGGTGGCTCGCGATCGCGACGATTTTACCGCTCGTGCCCACGGGACGCAGACGCTCCTCAACCGACGGCTGAAGCGTAGATTTCAAGTTCTAAAGACCGGTTAACCATAATGCCGCGCTGATGCGGCGCGGCGTCGCAGCGGGCGCTAGGCGAGCGCTTGCGCCAGCGCCAAGGCGACGCGGTTGACCTGCTCGACGTCCATATCGGCGAAATAGGGCAGGCCCAGGGTCGAGGCGGCGAGGCGCTCGGTCACCGGCAGCGGATCGGCCGGGCAATGGGCGAAGGCCGGCGCGCAGTGGCAGCCCAAGCCCCACCAGCGGCGGGTGGCGACGCCCTGCGCCTTGCGGGCCGCCTCGACGGCGCCGGTCGCGCCCTCCGGCAGTTCGACGACGCAGGTGCTGGACGTCCAGTCCAGGCCCCAGCCGGGCTGGAAGCGGACGGCGGGCGTGTGCAGCAACGACACGCGCAGGCGCTGGGCGGTGATGATGTAGGCCGTGCGGGTCGACGGCCACTGGTCCAGGGCGGTCAGGCCGATGGCGCAGGTATACTCGCTGAGCTTGGCGTTGTTGGCCGCGAAGCGCGCCTCGCGGTCGCCCATGAAGCCGAAGCTGGTCAGGGCCCGGAAGCGGTCGATGAAGGCGGCGTCCTCGGAGGCGATGAACCCGCCCTCGCCCACGCCCAGCGACTTGGTGGCGTGCAGGCTGACCATGGTCGGCACCGGCGCGGCGTTGACGCTGTCGAACGAGGCGGCCGCGTCGATGACCACCGGCAGGCCGGTGTCCTCGTGCAGCTTGGCCCACGGCGCGGGGTCGAGCGGCTGGCCGAAGGCGGCGACCGGAATCACCGCCGAGACGGGACCGGGCGCGTGGGCCAGGCGTTCGCGGACATGGTCGGCGTCCAGCACGCCGGTGACGGGATCGACGTCGACGAACCACGGGACCAGACCCGCCTGGATCGCCGCGTGGGCGGTGGCCACGAAGGTCCACGCCGGCATGACGCACAGGCCGCCCGGCTTGGCGTCCAGCGCCAGCAGCGCGAGCGTCAGGGCCTGAGTGCCGTTTGCGGCCGTGCAGGCCAGGGTCGGCTTGGTGAAGCGCGCCGCCAGCCGAGCTTCCAGCTCGATCAGCATCGGCCCGAAATTGGAATACCAGCGCTTGGCGTCGATCCGCTGCAGATAGGGCAGGATCGCCTCGGCCGACGGCATGAACGGTCGCGCCACCGGAACCGGAGTGTCCAGGGGCAGCGGGAGATCGGCCGAGAGAAGCGCGGGGGCTGGCACGGAAAGCAAATCGCTCAAGGTTGCGCGAAGAGTTCGAGTAAGCGCCATGATGGTTAACCACCTGTTGCCCCTCCCCCTCCCGGGGTGCGACCGACTGACGCCGGCCTCCCGCCAGGCTGCTGCCACTCCCCGTCAGCAGGCCCTCTAGCCGCGGGCCTCGCGCGCCCCTAACTTGGGGCCATGCCTTCTCGCGACAATTCCGGCGTTTCCGACGTCTCGACGCCCTTCATCATGGACACCGTCCAGGACGTCGCCGACACGACCATGCCCATGCTCTGGACCCCGCACCGCCCCGAGCGGCCGGAGAAGTCCGAGGGCGGCAAGAAGTTCAAGCTGGTTTCCGAATACAAGCCGGCCGGCGACCAGCCGCCCGCCATCGCCGACCTGGTCGAGGGCATCAACAACCGCGACCAGGACCAGGTGCTGCTGGGGGTCACGGGCTCGGGCAAGACTTTCACCATGGCCCAGGTCATCGCCGCCACCCAGCGCCCAGCGCTGATCCTGGCCCCGAACAAGACCCTGGCCGCCCAGCTCTACAGCGAGATGAAGTCGTTCTTCCCGGAGAACGCGGTCGAGTACTTCGTCAGCTACTACGACTACTACCAGCCGGAAGCCTATGTCCCGCGCACCGACACCTTCATCGAGAAGGACAGCTCGATCAACGAGCAGATCGACCGCATGCGCCACTCGGCCACCCGGGCGATCCTGGAGCGCGACGACGTCATCGTCGTGGCCTCGGTGTCGTGCATCTACGGCATCGGCTCGGTCGAGACCTACACCGCCATGACCTTCACCCTGACGGTCGGCGACAAGGTCAACGAGAAGCAGCTGATCGCCGACCTGGTGGCCCAGCAGTACAAGCGCAACGACCAGGCGTTCGAGCGCGGCACGTTCCGCCGCCGCGGCGACACCATCGAGATCTTCCCCGCCCACTACGAGGACCGCGCCTGGCGCGTGACCATGTTCGGCGACGAGGTCGAGGCGATCGCCGAGTTTGACACCTTGACCGGCAAGCGCACCGCCGAGCTGGAGACCATCAAGGTCTACGCCAACAGCCACCACGTCACGCCGCGCCCGACCCTGCGCCAGGCGATCATCGCCATCCGCGCCGAGCTGAAGGAGCGGCTGGAGTGGCTGGTGGCCAACGGCAAGCTGCTGGAGGCCCAGCGCCTGGAGCAGCGTACGACCTTCGACCTGGAGATGATCGAGACCACCGGCTCGTGCGCCGGCATCGAGAACTACAGCCGCTATCTCTCCGGCCGCCAGCCGGGCGAGCCGCCGCCGACCTTCTTCGAATACATTCCCGACAACGCCTTGCTGTTCACCGACGAGAGCCACCAAACGGTTCCGCAGATCGGCGCGATGTACAAGGGCGACCGCAACCGCAAATGGACGCTGGCGGAGTACGGCTTCCGCCTGCCCTCGGCCCTGGATAACCGCCCCCTCAAGTTCGAGGAGTGGGACGCCATGCGGCCCCAGTCGGTGCACGTCTCGGCCACGCCCGCCTCGTGGGAACTGGAGCGCGCCGGCGGCGTCTTCGCCGAGCAGGTCATCCGTCCCACCGGCCTGATCGACCCGCCGGTCGAGGTGCGCCCGGTCGCCAAGGACGGGGCGTCACAGGTCGACGACGTGGTCGACGAGATCCGCCAGACCATCAAGAAGGGCTACCGCACCCTGGTCACCGTGCTGACCAAGAAGATGGCCGAGGACCTCTCGGAATATCTGAACGAGCAGGGCATCAAGGTCCGCTACATGCACTCCGACATCGATACGCTGGAGCGCATCGAGATCATCCGTGAACTGCGGATGGGCAATATCGACGTGCTGGTCGGCATCAACCTGCTGCGCGAAGGCCTGGACATCCCCGAGTGCGGCTTCGTGGCCATTCTCGACGCCGACAAGGAAGGCTTCCTGCGCTCGGAGACCTCGCTGATCCAGACCATCGGCCGCGCGGCGCGGAACGTCGACGGCAAGGTCATCCTCTATGCCGACCGGATCACCGGCAGCATGGAGCGGGCCATGGCCGAGACCCAGCGCCGCCGCGAGAAGCAGCACGCCTATAACCTCGAGCACGGCATCACGCCCGAGAGCGTCAAGCGCGACATCAAGGACATCCTCAACAGCCCCTACGAGCGCGGCGACCGCGTGCTGGTGCCGATGGGCATGTCCGAAACCGACGACCGTCCGTTCAGCGGCGACAACTTCAAGGCCGCGCTCAAGGACCTGGAAGCCAAGATGCGCGAGGCCGCCGCGAACCTGGAGTTCGAGACCGCCGCCCGCCTGCGCGACGAGATCAAGCGCCTGCAGGCGACCGAGCTCGCCATCGCCG
>JAEXJH010000232.1 GCA_023445955.1 Pseudomonadota bacterium | reverse complement strand
CGGCATCGGCCCGGCCTATGAGGACAAGGTCGGCCGTCGCGCCATCCGCGTCGCCGACCTGGCCGACCCGGAAGCTCTGAAGCCCAAGATCGAGCGCCTGCTCAGCCACCACGGCGCCCTGCGTCGCGGCCTGAACCTGCCGGAAGCGTCGGCGCAGGAGCTGTTTGACGCCCTGATGGAGCTGGCCCCGCGCATCCTGCCCTACGCCCAGCCGGCGTGGCGGGTGCTGGACCAGGCCCACAAGGCCGGCCGCCGCATCCTGTTCGAAGGCGCGCAAGGCTCGCTGCTGGACGTCGACCACGGCACCTATCCGTTCGTCACCTCGTCCAACACCGCCGCCGGCCAGGCCTCGGCCGGCTCGGGCATGGGCCCGTCGGCGACCGGCTTCGTGCTGGGCATCGTCAAGGCCTACACCACCCGCGTGGGCGAGGGCCCGTTCCCGGCCGAACTGTTCGACGACGTCGGCAAGCACCTGTCGACCGTCGGCCGCGAGGTCGGCGTCAACACCGGCCGCGCCCGTCGCTGCGGCTGGTTCGACTCGGTGCTGGTGCGCCAGTCGGTGGCCATCAACGGCATCCACGGCGTGGCTCTCACCAAGCTGGACGTGCTGGACGGCCTGGAGACCCTGAAGATCTGCGTCGGCTACAAGATCGGCGACAAGGTCGTCGACTACCTGCCGGCCGGCCTGCGCGACCAGGCTGCCGCCACGCCGGTCTACGAGGAGATCGCCGGCTGGACCGAAAGCACCGCCGGCGCGCGCTCGTTCAAGGATCTCAACGCCAACGCCATCAAGTATGTGCGCCGTGTCGAGGAACTGATCGGCGCCCCCGTGGCCCTGCTGTCGACCAGCCCCGAGCGCGACGACACCATCCTGATGCGCGACCCTTTCCAGGGCTGAGGCTTTAGGCGTCGCGACCCAAGCCGGGGACGCGGCGCCTAAAAAAAGTGCGACAACCCGTCGCACGGTAAATGCTTGTGAACCTTGGTCGGCGAAGCTCCGCCGCAACAATCACCGCGAAAGGGCGGCGAGTGGGGCTTCGAGAAATCCTCGACGACGGCCAGGAAGGCGCGACGCTCGTCATGAGCAAGCGCAGCCGGATCGCGCGTCTGACGGTCACCGCGCTGGTTGGCGGCCTCCTGGCCTTCAACTTCGGGCCCAAGCCCATGCTGGTCTGGGCGGCGGTCAACATCGTCCTCGAAGGCTGGCTGGTCTATCTGCAGCTGACCTTCAAGCCGCGCGAGACGGGGCGGACCTCGCTGTTCACGCGCCTGGGGCCGCCGGCGGCGTTCACCCTGGCTTGGTCGGTCATGGCCGGCTGGAGCGCCCTGCACGGCCCGATGTCGATGAAGTTCGCGGCCGTGATCATCCTGTTCGGCCTGATGGTCGAGGGGCTGAAATACGCCACCGTCAGCTGGGCCGCGATGCTGGCCATCCTGCCGGGGCCGGTCATCGCCCTGATCGCCACGCCGCTGATGTCGCCGAAGTTCACCGTCTGGGACAAGGCCGTGGCGCTGGTCGCCATGGCGGGCCTCCTGGGCTACGCCTTCGACGCCGTGCGCCTGATGCGCAGCTCGGCCAAGGCGCTGGAGAAGGCCGAGGCCGAGGCGCTTGAGGCCAGCCGCGCCAAGTCCACCTTCCTGGCGATGATGAGCCACGAGCTGCGCACGCCGATGAACGGGGTCCTGGGCCTGGCCCACGCCCTGCGCGGCACCACCCTGGACCGCCAGCAGTCGGGCTATCTGGAGATGATCGAGCAGTCGGGCCACGGCCTGATGACGATCCTCAACGACATCCTGGACCTCTCCAAGGTCGAGGCCGGCAAGCTGGAGTTGGAAGCCGCGGCCTTCGACATCCGCAAGTCGGCCGCCCAGATCGTGCTGGGCTGGGCCGAGACGGCGCGCCTCAAAGGCGTGGACCTGAGGCTCGAGGTCGATCCGGCGACGCCGGCCTGGCTGGTCGGCGACGACACCCGCGTGCGCCAGATCCTGCGCAATCTGGTCTCCAACGCCCTGAAGTTCACCGATGTCGGCCACGTGGCGATCCGCATCGCGCCAACGGCCGACGGCGTGGTCATGACGGTGTCGGACACCGGCGTCGGCATGACGCCCGAGCAGGGCGCGCGCCTGTTCACGCCGTTCGCGCAGGGCGACCGCTCGACGGCCCGTCGTTTCGGCGGCACGGGCCTGGGCCTGGCGATCTGCCGGCAGATGGCCGAGCTGATGGACGGCGAGATCGGCGTCGAAAGCGTTCCGGGCCAAGGCTCGACCTTCACCGTACGCCTGACCATGTCGACGGCGGCGGCGCCCGACGACGCGGTCGATGCCGAGCCGGACCTGGACCTGGCCGGCGCGCGAGTGCTTGTGGTCGACGACAACGCGGTCAACCAGATGGTGGCCCGGGCGATCCTGGAGGCGGTCGGCGTCTCGGTGGCCACGGCCTCCGATGGCCACACGGCCCTGGCCCGCCTGCGGGTCGAGGACTTCGACGTCGTGCTGATGGACGTCCACATGCCGGTGATGGACGGCGTCGAGGCCGTGCGTCGCATTCGGGCGGGCGAGGGCGGCCGGGTCGACCTGCCGGTGGTGGCCCTGACCGCCGACGCGATGATCGGCGACGCCGAGCGCCTGCTCAGCCAGGGCTTCGACGACGCCCATCCCAAGCCGATCCAGCCGGCCGGCCTGCTGGCGACGGTGGCGGCCCTGCGCGGCTCGGCCTCGGCGACGTTGCGGCTGAAGGCGGCCAGCTAGCCGTCGATATACCGGGCCAGCTCCTCCGGCGCGCCGGTGGGGAAGGCCGTCTTCAGGTGTTCCAGGAAGGCCGATACCCGGGCGCTGAGCAGCCGCCGCGAGGGATAGAGCGCCCATAGAGCGATCTCGGGTCCGGCCACATCGCCCCAAGAGACGAGCCGGCCGGCGGCCAGGTCGCCGCTCACCAGGGAATAGGGCAGACGGGCGATGCCGACGCCCGCGCGCACCGCATCGCGCACCATGATCAGCGATGAGAGGCGCAGGACGGGCTCGACGGCGATGCCGGATGCTTTCGCCCGCCAGACGCCGGCCTCGTCGCTGGCCCCCCGCACCACGGCCCGGACCGGTCCATCGCCTCGAACCAGGCCGGGCGGAGCCACGATCACCAGCCGGTCGCGCAGGAAGATGCGGCCGATCAGGCCCGCGTCCGGGTCCGGGTTCACGCGGATCACCAGGTCGTAGCCTTCCTCGACCATGTCGACGGCGCGGTCGTCGGTGGTCACTTCCAGCCGCACCTCGGGATACTGGCGCGCGAAGGCGGCGGCCAGTCGCCCCATGGCGGTCTGGGAGAACAGCAACGGCGCGCTGATCCGCAGGCGGCCGCGGGGCGTCTCGCCGCCCGAGGCGATGGCCGCCGCCGCCTCGTCCAGCTCGGCCAGCAGGGCGCCGGTGCGGGCGTAGAGCGCCCGACCTTCCTCGGTCAGCCTCAGGGTTCGGCCGCGTTCGAACAGGCGCAGGTCGAGGCTGGCCTCCAGCTCGGCGACGCGGCGCGACAGCGTGGCCTTGGGCCGGCCGGCCTCGCGCGCGGCGCGGCCGAAGCCGCCGTGGCGGGCGACCAGATTGAAGTCGGCGAGGGCCAGGAGATCCATGTGTTCCGCCAGTGAGACAGGATGTCCAGATATGGCAGCTATTGGACCATGTGTGGATCGATCATTTTCCGGGTGCCCAACCCCACCAACCCGGAGATTTCCCCATGACCATCCTCGTTACCGGCG
>JAEXJH010000231.1 GCA_023445955.1 Pseudomonadota bacterium | reverse complement strand
AACCTCACCCTGAGCTTGTCGAAGGGCGAGGTTTCAGCGGCGCTCAGTCCGCCGCCCAGTTCCCAGACTTCCCGCCCGTCTTCTCCAACAGCCGCACAGCCTCGATGACCATGCCCTTCTCGGCGGCCTTCAGCATGTCGTAGATCGTCAGGCAGGCCACCGAGACCGCCGTCAGGGCCTCCATCTCGACGCCCGTCGGCCCCGTGGTCTTGACCCGCGCGGTCACCGCCAGGCCGCCTTCGGCCGGCTCGACCTCGACCACCACCTTCGACAGCGCCAGCGGATGGCACAGCGGGATCAGGTCCGAGGTCTTCTTGGCGGCCATCACGCCCGCCAGCTCGGCCACGGCGCGGACGTCGCCCTTGCGGCCCGAGCCCGACACGGCCAGCGCCAGGGTTTCCGGCGCCATCCGCACGAAGCCCGTCGCTACCGCCTCGCGCGCCGTCGCCGGCTTGTCGGAGACGTCGACCATGCGGGCGCGGCCCTGGTCGTCGATGTGGGTCAGCTTGCTCACTGCTCCAGGAGCCTCGGCATCAGCTCGACCATGTTGCAAGGCTTGTGGCGGCTGTCGAGCTGGGCGGAAATCACCTTGTCCCAGCCGTCGCGCACCGCCCCGTTGCTGCCCGGAAGGCAGAAGACGAAGACGCCGTCGATCAGCCCGGCCGTGGCTCGCGACTGGAGCGTCGAGAGACCCACCGAGGCATAGGACACCAGGTGGAAGATCACCGAGAAGCCGTCGATCTTCTTGTCGAACAAGGGCTCCAGCGCCTGGGGCGTGACGTCGCGGCCGGTCAGGCCGGTGCCGCCGGTGGTGACGATGGCGTCGACGGCCTTGTCGGCGATCCAGGCGCGGACCTGCTGGCGGATCTGCTCGACATCGTCGCGCACCACCGCCCGGCCGCCCAGTTCGTGACCGGCGGCCTTGACGCGGTCGACCAGGATCTGGCCCGAGGTGTCGCTTTCCTCGTCGCGGGTGTCGGAGATGGTCAGCACGCCCACGCGGACCGGCGTGAATGGGAGCTGCAGGTTCAGGCCGCCGCCCGGCTTCAGCGCTTCGGTCATTGCGGTCTCCTTCAGTCCCAGCGTTGCGCGTCGGTCCTATCGCGGTCCGTCGGCTCGATCCAGCGTGCGCCGTCCGGGCCATGCTCCTTCTTCCAGAAGGGCGCGCGGCTCTTGAGATAGTCCATCAGGAAGTCGCAGGCCTCGAAGGCCTCGCGGCGATGGCCGGCGGCCGTAGCGACGAAGACGATGGCCTCGCCGGGGGCGATGCGGCCGGTGCGGTGGACGATGTGGACGTCGTGAAGCTTGAACCGTTCGATCGCGCCTTTCACGATCTCGCCGATCGCCGCGTCGGTAAAGCCGGGATAGGCCTCCAGCTCCAAGGTCGCCGCCGCGCCCTGCTCGGCGCGGGCCAGGCCGACGAAGGTGGCCACCGCGCCGGTCTCCTGGCGATCGGCGCAGAAGGCGGTGACGAGGGCGCCGGGCTCGAACGGCTGGTCCGTGAGGGTGACGATCATCCGCCGCTCATTTGCGGCAGGAAGGCGACCTCGGTGGCGGAGGTGAGGGCGGCCTCACCGCGGACGATGGTCTTGTCGATGGCGACCTGGACGCCGGGACCGGTCAGGGCGTCGCCCAACTCGGCCGACAGGATGTCCTTCAGAGTCGCCAGGTCGCCGGCCTCGACCACGCGGTCGCGCCAGCCGGCCTGGTCGGCCAGGCGTCCAAACAGCAGCACGCGGGCCATCGCCTAGCCCCCCGTCGTCGACATGTGGCGCGCGACGGCCGGGCGGGCGATCTGGAAATCGTGGCCCTGGGGCTTGGAGCCGATCGCGGCGAAGATCGCTTCCCGCAGCTCCGCGTCGGTCGCCCCGCCGCGCATCACCGCCCGCAGGTCGCTGGCGTCGTCGCGGCCCAGACACGTGTGCAGGGTGCCGGTGCAGGTTAGGCGCACCCGGTTGCAGGTGTCGCAGAAATGGTTGCTGAGCGGCGTGATCAGGCCTAGCCGCCCGCCGGTTTCGGCCACCCGGACATAGCGCGCCGGCCCCCCGGTGGCGTGGTGGATGTCCTCCAGCGTCCAGAACGACGACAGATCGCGGCGGACGTCCTGCAGCGACAAATACTGGTCGGTGCGGTCCTGGTCGACCTCGCCCATCGGCATGGTCTCGATCAGGGTGATGTCGCAGCCGCGGGCGTGCGCCCACTGGATCAGGTCGGGCAGCTCGGCGGCGTTGTCGGCCTTCAGGGCCACGGCGTTGATCTTGACCGCGATCCCGGCCGCCAGGGCCGCGTCGATCCCGGCGATCACCCGCGCCAGGTCGCCGCCGCGGGTCAGGGTGCGGAAGAGGTCGGGCTTGAGGGTGTCGAGCGAGACGTTGATCCGCCGCACGCCATGGCGGGCCAGGTCGGCGGCGTGGCGCTCAAGCTGCATCCCGTTGGTGGTCAGGGTCAGTTCATCCAGCGCCCCGCTGCGCAGATGGCGGGACAGGCCGGAGACCAGGTCCATGAAGCCCTTGCGCACCAGCGGCTCGCCGCCGGTCAGCCGCAGCTTGCGCACGCCCAGGCCCACGAAGGTTGAGGCGAGGCGGTCCAGCTCCTCCAGCGTCAGCACCTGCGCCTTCGGCAGGAAGGTCATGTGCTCGGACATGCAGTAGAGGCAGCGCAGGTCGCAGCGGTCGGTGACCGAGACGCGCAGATAGGTGACGGCGCGGCCGAACCCGTCGATCAGCTGGGGGGCCGTGCGAACCGCTTGCGCGGGACTGTCGTCATAGGGCGTCATGTCTGCCTGTAAGAATAGGCGCTGGAGCCCATGACGCAAAGCGATACCAACGGGTTAGACGCCATCGTGCTGGCGGCGGGCCGCGGCGTGCGCTTCGGCGGCGGCAAATTGCTGGCTCTGCTGGACGGCGCGCCGCTGGTGGCCCACGCCCTGCGCACGGCTTTCCTGTCGCCTGTGCGACGGGTGTTGGTGGCGGTTGCCGACCCGGCCGTACGCGCGGCGGTCGAGACCACAGCGGAGCGGCTGAAGGCTTCAGACCGGCTGGCGATCGTCATGGTCCACGACGCCGATGAAGGCATGGGGGCCTCGCTACGAGCGGCGGCGGCGGCCCTGCCCGAGGATACGGCGGGGGTCTTCGTGTTCCTGGGCGACATGCCGGCCGTCGATCCGGGGACGCCCGCCCTGCTGGCCCGCACCCTGGAGAGCCCGCACGACATCGTCGCCCCCTTGCACCTGGGCCGTCGCGGCCATCCGGTGCTGTTCGGCGCGACCTGGCTGCCGGCTTTGCGGGCGCTGTCCGGAGACGAAGGCGCCCGCACCCTCCTGGAGAGCGCGGGCGCCCGGTTGGCGCGGATTCCCGTGCAGGACCCGGGGATCCACCTCGACGTGGATCGACCCGAGGACCTTGCCCGCGCCGTCGAAGGCCGCTGAAGCCGGGCTCTCCCCCGAGGCCCGGCGACGACCTTCGCCCGTTCAAGTCCCTAGTGCAGCGGCGTCTCCTCGCGGATGATGATCGCCCGGATGTCGGCGATCAGCCGCAAGGCGGCGGCGGAGTCGCCGCGCTCCTGCAGGGCGGCCAGTTTGGGCAGCAGCACCTGCAGGATCCGGCGATGGTCGGCGTTGACGCCCAGCAGGCTGCGCTTGAACTCGGCGGTGTCTTCGGCGTCGGCGATCGCGTCGAGGTCAGGGTCGAACTGCTCCCTCATCGGCTCGTCTCCGGGCGCGCAGGGTCAGCACGGTGGCGACCAGCAGCACGACCAGCTGGAGCGCGGCCACGACGTTGTTGGCGGCCGCCCGGTTGTAGAAGTGGATATCGGGATCCATCAGGGCGACGAACGGAATGACGGTCGCGATGATCGTCAGCGCCGCCAGCACCGCGCACCAGATCAGCCGCCACCGCGTGGAGATCCAGACGAAGGCCAGCGCTACATTGGTGTCGATCACCGTGAGCGAATAGTTCATGCCGTAGCGGTCGCGATGTCCAGCCAGCGCCGATAGCGTCCAGCCGACGACCAGGACGGCGGCCGCCAGCCTCAATGGCCGATCGCCTCGCCAGAACGCCACGCCAGAGACCGTCAGAGCGATCAGGTAGACGGCGTAGGCGACCACGATGCTCAAGCCTGAACCTCGGAAAGGGCGACCGCCCCTCGAGCGCGATCTTCGTCGACGATGTAGCGCACGCTGTGCTCATGCAAAACAAATCCCGTCGCGCGGTGACGACCGCACGCTTGGTGACGCTGGGATGATGGTGGAGTAGGGCCGGGCGAACCGGTCAGCGCTGGGTTATCGCCTGGATCGCCATGATGAACTCATGGATGCCTATCGCGGTGATCGCCAGCAGCACCGCCGTCAGCGCGGTGATCGCCAGGATCAGGCCGATCCATTGGATATTGCTCAGGTCATGACGCCAGTCCCGGGGAAGGGCGCGCGCCGCACTGTCTTGGTCGCCCCCTGCCTCCCGCTCAGAAGGCGGCAGCGCCGGAAGCGCTGCCAGACTGTCTGGCTGCTTACGGTAGTCATTACCGGGGTCGCCGCCTTCCCAGGCCACGAAGGCCAGGGCCGCGTCGCGGCGGCTCATGCCCGACAGGCGCCGGCGGGCGCTGAGCACGTGCATCTCGACGGTCTTGGGCGACAGGCCCAGCGCGCGGGCGATCTCCTTGGACTGGAGATGCGCCGCGATCAGCCGCAGGATCTCCCGCTCGCGCGGGGTCAACTTCTCGAACGCGGTACTGACGCTCTGAACCATCGCCATAAGATGGGCGGCCCAATTCTTCCCGTCTAGCGAGCGAAACGGGTAAAATTGGATGATCAGGCGTCAGAACGCAAGAACGGCAGGCGCGTGGTCGCGGTCTTGTTCAGGGCAAACAGCGCGTTGGCCACGGCCGGGCCGATCACCGGGGTGCCGGGCTCGCCCACCCCGCTGGGCGGATTGCCGGACGGGACGATGTTGGTCTCGACCATCGGCGCCTCGTTGATCCGCAGCACGCGGTAGCGATCGAAATTGCTCTGGTCGACCTGGCCGTCGGTCAGGGTCACCTCGCCGAACAGGGCGGCCGACAGGCCGTAGCAGGTGCCGCCTTCCATCTGCGCGGCGATCTGGTCGGGCGAGATGGCGACGCCGCAGTCGATGGCGGTGACCACGCGGCCGACGCGTGGGACGCCGTTCTCGAGCTTGACCTCAGCGACCTGGGCCACGACCGAGCCGAAGCTCTCGTGCACCGCCACGCCGCGCGTCCAGCCAACGGTCGGGGCCGAGGCCTTCTCGACCGCCAGGTTCAGCACGGCCAGGTGCCGGTCGGCGCCGGCCTTGGTGTAGAGCGCCCGGCGATACTCGATCGGATCCTTGCCGGCCTTGGCCGCCAGCTGGTCGATGGTGTGCTCCATGACGAAGGCGGTGTGGGTCGCGCCGACCGAACGCCACCACAGCACCGGTACGCCGACGTCGGGCAGCGCCACCTGGGCGTCGACGATCGGCGTGGCCTTCAGGTAGGGCGAGCCGGCCGTGCCCTCGATCGCCGTCTGATCAGGGCCTTTGCCGCCCATCGGCGAGCCCTTCATGATCGACTGGCTGACGATGCGATGGCGCCAGGCGGCCGGGTAGCCGTCCTTGTCCAGCTGGACCTTCACGGTGTGCACGGTCAGCGGCCGGAAGTAACCGGCCCGCATGTCGTCCTCGCGCGTCCAGACCAGCTTCACCGGCCGACCCTTGCCGACCTTCTTGGCGATGTGGACGCATTCCGCGACATAGTCGGACTGGAAGTTGGCGCGGCGGCCGAACGAACCACCGGCGAACAGGGTCTCGATCTCGACCGAACCGGGCAGGCAGCCGACGATCTTGGCGGCGGCCAGCTGGTCCAGGGTCTGGCCTTGGGAGCCGAACACCATCTTGACCTTGCCGCCGTCCACGGCCGCCACGCAGTTCATGGGCTCCATGGTGGCGTGGGCCAGATAGGGAAATTCGTAGGTGGTCTCGAACACCGGCTCGCCGGCTTTCGGAGGCGCGTTCAGCACATTGGTGTCGCCGCGCTGGTCGAAGCTCTCCCACTTGGTCTCGGCGTTCTTGCCGGTGGCGACATCGTGGAACAGCTGGGCGATGGCGGTCGAGCCGCGCTTTTCGGCCTTGTCCTCGTCCCACTCGACCTTCAGCGCCTCGCGGCCCATGCGGGCGGCGTAGGTGGTCTGGGCCACCACCGCCACGCCAGTCGGGATCTCGTAGACGTCGACGACTCCAGGGACCTTCTTGGCGTCGGCGGCGTCGAAGCTTTTGACCTTGGCCCCGAAGCGCGGGCCGTGGGCGACCACCGCAACCAGCATGTCGGGCAGGCGGACGTCCTGGGTGTAGCGGGCGGTGCCGTCGCTCTTGGCCTGGGCGTCCTTGCGGCGCACCCGGGCGGTGCCGATCAGGGTGAAGGTCTTGGGGTCCTTCAGCTTGACGTCGGTGGGAGCGGGAACCTTGGCGGCGTCGGCCAGAAGCTCGCCGAAGGTCGCGGTCTTGCCGGAGGTGTGGCTGACCACGCTGTCCTTCACGCTGATCTCGCCGACCGCGACGTTCCACTTGTTGGCGGCGGCCTGGACGAACATGGCCCGCGCGCCGGCCCCGGCCTTGCGCAGCTGCTCCCAAGAGTTGGAGATCGCCGACGAGCCGCCGGTCAGCTGCGCGCCCAGGGCGCCGTTGGCGTAGAGCTTGGCGTTGGCCGGAGCCTGCTCGACCATGACCTTGGTCCAATCGGCGTCCAGCTCCTCGGCGACGATCGCAGACAGACCGGCGTGATTGCCCTGGCCCATCTCGATGTGCTTGGAGATCACCGTCACCACGCCGTCGGGCGCGATCTTGATGAACGGCCCGAAGGCCCCGACCTCGACCTTGGAGCCGGCGCTCATGATGTCGGCCGGCGAGCAGCCGACCAGCAAGGTCCCGCCGACCAGGGCCGAGGCGACGACCACGTCGCGGCGGCTGGGCTGGGCTTGCGCCAGATCCTTCGGATTGACGGGGGCGTTCATCGGCCGGCTCCGCGGTTGGTCGCGCCAGAGGCGGCGACGATGGCCTCGTCGATGTCGGCGTGCTTGTCGCCCTGCGGCGGACCGAAGTCGGCCGCGTCCTTGATCGCCGCGCGGATCCGCTGATAGGCGCCGCAGCGGCAGATGTTCCCCGCCATGGCGTTGTCGATGTCCTGGTCCGTCGGCTTGGGCTTCTGGGCCAGCAGGGCGCAGGCCGACATGATCTGGCCCGACTGGCAGTAGCCGCACTGCGGCACGTCGTGGCGCACCCAGGCCTGTTGCACCGGATGCTGGCCGCCCAGGCCCTCGATCGTGGTGATCTTGGCCGCGCCGACCGCCTCGATCGGCGTCACGCACGCGCGGATCGGCTGGCCGTCCAGATGCACCGTGCACGCCCCGCACTGGGCCATGCCGCAGCCGAACTTCGTGCCGGTCATGCCCAGCTCGTCGCGCAGCACCCACAGCAGCGGGGTCTCCGGCGCGGCCTGGATCGCGGTCGGCTTGCCATTGATGTCGAGAGTCACGGCCATGCGTTCTCGCCTCCCAGCGAGGGGCAGGCGCGACGACGCACCCGCCAGTCAGTCAAAACCTAACACCGTTCAGTCATCGCCTGGCCAGCGGATTTTGAACAGCGCAGTTCGAAGGGAACGCGCGGCGGCCGAAAAACGCTTCCCAAGACGAAGGCGGGCGGGCGCCGTCTTCGAAACCCGCTATGCTTTGCCCGGTATCGCCTGGAGACTCTCGTCTTGCGCCGCGTCCTCGTTTCCTTCGCCATCCTCGCCGTCACTCTGGCGGGCTGCGCCACCGTGGCCCCGATGGACGCGACCGATGCGCCCATCCGCTACAGCTGCAAGGCCGGCAAGCGGTTCACCAGCGCCTACGCCCTGCACGGCAAGAAGGTGGTGGTCACGGCCGGCGGCGTCAGCAAGACCCTGAAACTGGCCCGCTCGGCCTCCGGCGCGCGCTACACGGCCGGCGACGCCGAGCTGTGGAGCAAGGGCGCGGACGCCATGCTCAAGGGCTTCCCCGGCGGCCCCTACGCCGACTGCCGCTCTCAGTAAGAGGTTCGCGTTGGACAGCTTCCCCGCCTATTTCCCCCTGGCCGGCCGCAAGATCGTCATCGCCGGCACGGGCGACGCCGCCGACGCCAAGGCGCGGCTGTTCGAGGGCTCGCCCGCCACGATCGTTCGGCTGGAGGGCCATGACGCCTACCTGCCCGGCGCCTATACCGGCGCGACCCTGGCCTTCGTGGCCAGCAGCGACGAGGTGTTCGTCCAGGCCGCCGCCGGCGCGGCGCGAGCCGCGCGGGTGCTGGTCAATGTCGTCGACCGGCCCGCGCTTTGCGACTTCAACACCCCCGCCGTGATCGACCGCGGCGAGGTGGTGGCGGCCGTCGGCACCGGCGGCTCGGCCCCGGTGCTGGCCACCATGCTGCGCAACGATATCGAGGCCCAGGTGCCGGAAGGCACGGGCCGGGTCGCGGCCCTGCTGCAGAAGTTCCAGGGCGAGGTGCGCGGGGCGCTGCCGGCCCTGCACGAGCGCCGGGCCTTCCTGCGCGACGCCGTGCTGGGCGAGGCCGCGCAGGCGGCCCGCGACGGCGACATGGAGCGCGCCGGCCAGCTGTTCCGCGAAGCCCTGTCCAAAGGCTCGGCCCGCAAGGGCGTGGTGCGCTTCATCGCCGGCAAGGGTCCCGCCGACCTCTTGACCCTGCGCGCCAGCCGGGCCCTGGGCGCGGCCGACGTGCTGGTGCTGGACAGCGACGCCGATCCGGAGATCGTCAAGATGGCCCGCCGCGACGTCGACCGCCTGGACCCGTCTCAGGCCGACGCCGAGCACCTGGTGCAGCTGGCTCGCGAGGGCCGCCAGATCGTCCGCCTGATCACCCACGCCATCGACCCGGCCCTGGTGCATGCCCTGACCCAGGCCGAGGTGGCGGTCGAGGTGCTGCCGGCGGCCTCAGTCTAGCGGTCGCTCCTTCGTCTCCGGCAGCAGGAAGGCCGTGGTCAGGACGCTGATCAGGGTGAAGGCGATCGGGTACCACAGGCCCGCATAGATATTGCCGACCGCGGTGACGATGGCGAAGGCGAAGAACGGCACGAAGCCGCCGACCCAGCCCGTGCCGATATGGTAGGGCAGCGACAGGGCCGTGTAGCGCACCCGCGTCGGGAACAACTCAACCAGGCAGGCGGCCAGCGGGCCGAACAGCGCCGTGGCGCCGAGCACGAACACGAACAGCACGGCGATCATCATCGGCTTGTTCATGCGCGCCGGGTCGGCCTTGGCGGGGTAGCCAGCCTTGACCAGAGCGGCCTTGATCTTCGTCTCGACGCCGGTCTTGACCGTCTTGGCCTGCGCCTTGGGCAGGCCCTTGGCGCTCTGCGAAACGATCTCGGCGCCGCCGATCTTCATCACCGCCGTCGCGCCGGCCGGGGCCTTCTCGTTGGCGTAGGAGACGCCGGCATTGGCCAGGGCGCTCTTGATGATGTCGCACGAGGTGACGAAGGCGGTCTTGCCGACGGGGTCGAACTGCAGCGAGCAGTCCTTGGGATCGGCCACGACCACCACCGGCGACTTGGCCGACGCCTCGGCCAGGGCCGGATTGGCGGCCTTCTCCAGCAGGTGGAAGCCCGGGAAGTAAAACAGCAGCGCCAGGGTCATGCCGCCCAGCATCACCGGCTTACGGCCGATCCTGTCCGACAGCCAGCCGAACACGACATAGAACACCGCGCTGATCGCCGTGGTAACCATCATCACGCTGTTGATGGTGGCCGCGTCGACCTTGAGGAACTTCTCCATGAAGGTCTGGGAATAGAAGAAGGTCGTGTACCAGACGCCGCCCTGGGCGCACATCATCGACAGGAAGGCCAGGATCACCAGCTTCATGTTCTTCCACTGGCCGAACGCCTCGGCATAGGGGGCCTTGGAGGCCTGGCCCTCCGCCTTCATGGCGGCGAAGGTCGGGCTTTCCGACAGCTTCATCCGCATCCAGACCGAGATGCCCAGGAGGCCGATCGAGACGGCGAACGGGATGCGCCAGCCCCAGGCGTCGAAGGCTTCCGCGCCAACCACCGCGCGGGTGGCCATGATCACCAAGAGAGCGCCGAACAGGCCGAAGGCGGCCGAGGTCTGCACCCACGAGGTCGACCAGCCGCGCTGGTTGGCCGGCGAGTGCTCGGCGACATAGATCGCCGCCCCGCCGTACTCGCCGCCCAAAGCAAAGCCCTGCACGCAGCGCATCAGGATCAGCAGGATCGGCGAGATGATGCCCGCCTGCTGATAGGTCGGCAGGAAGGCAATGGCGAAGGTGGCGCCGCCCATCAGCAGCACCGTGGCCAGGAACGCGCCCTTGCGGCCGGCCTGGTCGCCGATCTTGCCGAACACCAGCGCGCCCAGCGGCCGGAACGCAAAGCCGACGCCGAACAGGGCCAGGGCGGCAATATAGCCGGCGGTGTCGTTGAGGCCCGCGAAGAAGGTCTTGGAGATGACCTGGGTCAGGCTGCCGAAGATGAAGAAGTCGTACCACTCGAAGGCCGTGCCGGCTGACGAAGCCGCGACCACCGTGCGCATCGACGCGCGTTCCTGACCTGTTTCGGCCATTTCGTTCCCCCGTAGTTGAGCCCTGCTTAGCGTGGTTCAGAGCTTGGGGGAACGGGGTTAGGCGACGGCGCCCTGGCTGTCGCCGCTGGCCTGCGACAGGCGCAGGATCTCGGCGACCAAGGCGGCGGGCGAGATCGGCTTGGCGGCCACCCCGTCCATGCCGGCAGCGCGATAGGCGGCGCGCTGATGGGCCATGACATTGGCGGTCAGGGCGATGATCGGCGCGCGCGCTTCCGGACCCGGCAGGGCGCGGATGCGGCGCGAGGCCTCCAGCCCGTCCATGCCTGGCATCTGCACGTCCATCAGGATCAGGTGGAAGGCCCCGATGCGCGCGGCCTCGACCCCCGCCGCGCCGTCGTCGGCGACGCTGACGCGGGCGCCCAGCTGCTCCAGGATGCGACGCGCGACCAACTGGTTGGTCGGGTTGTCCTCGACCACCAGGACCTTCAGGCCTTCCAGCAGGTCGTCGGCCTCGGCCTCGAGGGCGGCCGGCGGCGCGGCGGGCGGCGCGGCGATGGTCAGGGTGAAGGTCGAGCCCTCGCCCGGCGTCGAGCGGAACGCCACCTCGCCGCCCAGCATCTGGGCCAGCTTGCGGGTGATGGCCAGGCCCAGGCCCGAGCCGCCGAAGCGGCGGGTGGTGCTGGCGTCGGCTTGCTGGAAGCGTTCGAACAGGCTGGCCTGGGCTTCCAGGGGCACGCCGATGCCGGTGTCGATGACGTCGAAGACGAGCCGTTGGCCATCCGCGGTCATGACCCTGCGCGCCCGCACGGTCACCGAGCCCTTCAAGGTGAACTTCACGGCGTTGCCGACCAGGTTGAACAGGGCCTGGCGCACGCGGGTCGGGTCGGTCTCGATCCAGCCCAGGTCGTCGGCCAAGTCCAGCTCCAGCCGCAGCCCCTTGTGCGAGGCCTGGCCGGCCAGCAGCCGCGCCACGCCCCGGACCAGCTCGCGCGGATCGACCGGCTCGCGGTTCAGGTGCAGGCGCCCGTCCTCGA
>JAEXJH010000230.1 GCA_023445955.1 Pseudomonadota bacterium | reverse complement strand
TATGGCGCGATCCACGCCGGCGCAGAAGCCGCGCGGGCTGGCCAGCACGAGCGAGATCGGGCGACGGACGGGCGTATGGGCGTTCATGCGCGGAAACTAGTCGCTCGCAGCCTTCGGCGCCAGGAGTCTGCGTCGTTGCGACGTCACGCATATGCCTTTATCAGGCTGCATGACGCCGATGGGGCTGTGTGGCTCCGCTTGGCTCTTCTTTATCTCGAACCGGACGTTTCATGCGCCGCACCTTGCCGCTCGCCCTCAGCGCCCTGATGGCCTTCTCGATCGCCGCCACCACGGTGAGCGTCGCGCACGCCCAGTCGCGCCCCGGTCCCGGCGGCGACACCGGCGATGACGACGGCGCCGCAGCCAAGAAGAAGAAGCGCGACGAGGAGTGGAACCAGCCCAAGGCGCCGCTGCAACAGCTGCGCAACGCCGGCCCGTGCCCCTATGTGAAGGTGCTGTACGACGCCAGCCGCTACATGGAATTCAAGGACGGCAAGGAAGCGGCCACCCAGGCCGGCTTCACCGGCGAGATCCAGAGCATCGCCTCGGGCTGCGCCTACAAGGGTCTGGAGCCGATCAAGATCCGCATCGAGGCCCTGTTCCAGCTGGGCCGCGGCCCGCAGGCCGAAGGCGACAAGCACGTCTACCGCTACTGGGTCGCCGTCACCGAGCGGAACCAGGCTGTGATCGCCAAGGAATATTTCGACCTGCCGGTGACCTTCGCGCCGGGCAAGGATCGCGTCTACGCGACCGACACCATCGGCGAAATCACCATTCCGCGCGCCGACGACAAGGTCAGCGGCAGCAACTTCGAGGTCCTGCTGGGCTTCGACGTCACGCCGCAAATGGCCGCCTTCAACCGTGACGGCAAGCGCTTCCGCGTCAATGCGGGCCAGACCGCACAGGCTCAGCAAGCTGGGCAAGCAGGGAACACGACTAAGCAATGAACGATTTGAAGCGGTCCCTGAGCGAGGCGGCCGCGGCCGCTTTCCAGGCCGCCGGACTGCCTCCCGAATTCGGTCGCGTCACCGCCTCCGACCGTCCCGACCTGGCTGATTTCCAGTGCAACGGCGCCCTCGCGGCCGCCAAGAGCGCCAAGCGCAATCCGCGCGAGATCGCCGTGCAGGTCGTCGATATCCTTAAAGGTGATCCCCGTCTGGCCTCGGTCGAGATCGCCGGCGTCGGCTTCATCAACATGCGCGTCAGCGACGAGGCCCTGTCGGCCCGCGCCCGCGAGATCGCTGCGGACGACCGCGCCGGCGCGCAAGCGCTGGAGCAGCCGCGCCGGGTGCTGATCGACTATGCCGGCCCGAACGTGGCCAAGCCGATGCACGTGGGCCACCTGCGCGCCTCGATCATCGGCGAGTCGGTCAAGCGTCTGTACCGCTTCCGCGGCGATGACGTGGTGGGCGACGCCCACTTCGGCGACTGGGGCTTCCAGATGGGCCTGCTGATCAGCGCCATCATGGATGAGGACGCCTTTATCAACGCCTTGATGCAGAAGCTGCCGGAGGCCCCGCGCGGCTTCTCGTCGGCGGATGAGGCCAAGGTGATGGCCGAGTTCCAGAGCCGCATCACCCTGGCCGACCTCGACCGCATCTACCCGGCCGCCTCGGTGCGCCAGAAGGAAGATCCGGCGTTCAAGGAACGCGCCCGCAAGGCGACCGCCGAACTGCAGAACGGCCGCTTCGGCTACCGCCTGCTGTGGCGCCACTTCGTCAATGTCAGTCGCGTGGCCCTGGAGCGCGAGTTCCATGCGCTGGGCGTCGATTTCGACCTGTGGAAGGGCGAGAGCGACGTCAACGACCTGATCGAGCCGATGGTCCATCAGCTGGAAAGCCAGGGCCTCTTGGTCGAGGACCAAGGCGCCCGCATCGTCCGCGTGGCCCGCGAGGGCGACAAGCAGGACGTGCCGCCGCTGCTGGTGGTGTCTTCGGAAGGCTCGGCCATGTACGGCACGACCGACCTGGCCACGATCCTGGACCGTCGCAAGTCGTTCGACCCGCACCTGATCCTCTACTGCGTGGACCAGCGCCAGGCCCTGCACTTCGAGACCGTGTTCCGCGCTTCGTACCTCGCTGGCTATGCTGCCGAGGGCTCGCTGGAGCACATCGGCTTCGGCACCATGAACGGTACGGACGGCAAGCCCTTCAAGACCCGCGCCGGCGGCGTCCTGAAGCTGCACGACCTGATCGAGATGGCCCGCGAGAAGGCCCGAGAGCGCCTGCGCGAAGCCGGCCTGGGCGCCGAGCTGACCGAAGAGCAGTTCGAGGACACGGCCCACAAGGTCGGCGTCGCGGCCCTGAAGTTCGCCGACCTGCAGAACTTCCGCGGCACCTCGTATGTCTTCGACCTCGACCGCTTCACCAGCTTCGAGGGCAAGACCGGCCCGTACCTGCTGTACCAGTCGGTGCGCATCAAGAGCGTGCTGCGCCGCGCCGCCGAGGCCGGCGCCGTCGCCGGCCGCATCGTGATCCACGAGCCGGCCGAGCGCGATCTGGCCATGCTGCTGGACGCCTTCGAGGGCGCCCTGCAGGAGGCCTACGACAAGAAGGCTCCCAACTTCGTGGCCGAGCACGCCTACAAGCTGGCCCAGTCGTTCTCGAAGTTCTACGCGGCCTGCCCGATCGTCAGCGCCGACACCGAGGAGCTGCGCGCCTCGCGCCTGCCCCTGGCCGAGACCACCCTGCGCCAGCTGGTGCTGACCCTGGATCTGCTCGGCATCGAAGCGCCCGAGCGGATGTAGACCC
>JAEXJH010000229.1 GCA_023445955.1 Pseudomonadota bacterium | reverse complement strand
CTGATCTGCCGCGACGCCGGCGAGACGGCGCGTGGCGGCCTGGCGCCCCTGAAGCTGGCTCCGGGCCAGACCGGCGTCTGGGATGGCCGCTGGCAGATCACCGCGGGCGCCGCGCCGCTGGCTGTCGAAGCCTTGAAGGGCAAGGCCTCCAGCCTTTCGCCGGCCCAGCGCGCCGTCCTTTCGATCATTCCCGCCGCCGCCCGTCCCAGCCTGCCCTTGGTGGCCCACAAAGGCGCGGCGCCGTATTGTCCCGCGCTTGACGGCCCGGACCTTGCAGCCGAAGGAAACGAACCTGCGCGTCCGCTCGTTCTGGATCGTTTCCGGGCCGCGATCGGCCTGATCGACCAAGAATCCGTGACCTGATGTCACGCACGTGGCGCAACGGCTCGGGACCTCCTATCTTGGGAGGTCAAGAACCCTATTCGTTGGGAAGCCCCCACTCGCTAGGAAGACAAGGCGTATGAATTTCCGGAACCTGGCCATTTGGCTGGTGATCGTCGCGGTGCTGGCGGGCGTGTTCGTCGTCAGTCAGAACGCGCGCACGAAGAATGGCGGCGAGATCAGCTATTCGCAGCTGCTCAAGGACGTCGACGCAGGCAAGATCAAGTCGGCCGAGATCGCGGGCCAGACCGTCATGGCCAAGGCCGCCGACGGCAAGGTGCTGACGGTCAACGCGCCGATGAACTCCGACGAGCTGGTCAACCGCATGGTGGCCAAGAACGCCGACGTGAAGTTCAAGAGCGGCTCGATCAGCTTCCTGGCCATCGTGATCCAGCTGCTGCCGATCCTGCTGGTCGTGGGCGTGTGGCTGTTCTTCATGCGCCAGATGCAGGGCGGGGCCAAAGGCGCCATGGGCTTTGGCAAGTCCAAGGCCCGCCTGCTGACCGAGAACAAGAACCGCATCACCTTCGAGGATGTCGCCGGCGTCGACGAGGCCAAGGAAGAACTGCAGGAGGTCGTCGACTTCCTGAAGGATCCGGCCAAGTTCCAGCGCCTGGGCGGCAAGATCCCCAAGGGCGCGCTGCTGGTCGGCCCTCCCGGTACGGGTAAGACCCTGATCGCCCGTGCGGTCGCGGGTGAGGCCGGCGTGCCGTTCTTCACCATCTCCGGTTCGGACTTCGTCGAAATGTTCGTCGGCGTCGGCGCCAGCCGCGTGCGCGACATGTTCGAGCAGGCCAAGAAGAACGCCCCCTGCATCATCTTCATCGACGAAATCGACGCCGTCGGTCGCCATCGCGGCGCCGGCCTGGGCGGCGGCAACGACGAGCGCGAGCAGACCCTCAACCAGCTGCTGGTCGAGATGGACGGCTTCGAGGCCAACGAAGGCATCATCCTGATCGCCGCCACCAACCGTCCGGACGTCCTGGACCCCGCGCTGCTGCGTCCGGGCCGCTTCGACCGTCAGGTCGTGGTGCCGAACCCGGACGTCGCCGGCCGCGAGAAGATCATCCGCGTGCACATGAAGAACGTGCCGCTGGCCGCCGATGTCGACGTCAAGACCCTGGCGCGCGGCACGCCGGGCTTCTCGGGCGCCGCCCTGGCCAACCTGGTCAACGAAGCCGCCCTGACGGCCGCCCGCAAGAACCGTCGCATGGTCACCATGCACGACTTCGAGCACGCCAAGGACAAGGTCATGATGGGCGCCGAGCGTCGCTCGATGGCCATGAGCGACGCCGAGAAGAAGCTGACCGCCTATCACGAGGGCGGCCACGCCCTGGTGGCCCTGCGCGTCCCCGTCGCCGACCCGGTCCACAAGGCCACGATCGTGCCGCGCGGCCGGGCTCTGGGCATGGTCATGCAGCTGCCGGAAGGCGACCGCTACTCGATGAGCTACGACATGATGACCTCACGCCTGGCCATCATGATGGCCGGCCGGGTCGCGGAAGAGCTGATCTTCGGCAAGGAGAAGATCACTTCGGGCGCGTCCAGCGACATCAGCGCCGCCACCAGCCTGGCCCGCAACATGGTCACCCGCTGGGGCTTCTCCGACGAGCTGGGCACCGTGGCCTATGGCGACAACCAGGACGAAGTGTTCCTGGGTCACTCGGTGGCCCGCACCCAGAACGTCTCGCCCGAGACGATGGTCAAGATCGACAGCGAGGTCC
This sequence comes from Pseudomonadota bacterium, assembly GCA_023445955.1. GTDB lineage: Bacteria > Pseudomonadota > Alphaproteobacteria > Caulobacterales > Caulobacteraceae > Caulobacter. The sequence goes on along the minus strand of JAEXJH010000229.1, from coordinate 2,867 downwards.
GTCGCCTGGTCAAGGGCGGCGAGGACGAAGCCCGTCGCATCCTGACCGGCGAGATCGACCACCTGCACTCGGTGGCCAAGGCCCTGCTGGAGTACGAGACCCTGAGCGGCGACGAGATCATCGGCGTCATGAAGGGCGAACTGCCCAAGCGCGAAGAGGAAGAGACCAAGGAAACGGTGGTTGCGCCGTCCCTGGTCCCGCTCTCGCCCGGAGCCGGCGCCAGCGTCACCGCCTAGGCGGTGGCGTCCGAAAGGATCAAAGCCGGCTCGAAAGAGCCGGCTTTTTTCTTGGATCGGTCGGCAACCTGACGCCGGTTTCGGTCGTTCCGGCAAAGCCACGCATGCGTGGCGCGGGGCAATCTGCTATCGGATCACCATGAGTTCGTTCGACGAGCCGCAAGGCTCGCCCACCCGTCTATCCGCGATCCCCGCCTTCCTGACTGGAGGCGGCGAGATGGCCGCGGCGGTGGCCGAGCGCGACTGGTCATCGACGGCGTTCGGTCCGCTGGACGCCTGGAGCTCCGGCCTGCGCATGGCCGCCTCGCTGATGCTGAACACGCCGATCCCGTCGGTGCTGATCTGGGGCGAGCAGGAGACCATCCTCTACAACGCCGCCGGCGGGGCCTTCCTGGGCGCGGCGGGGCCGGCGGCCCTGGGGCAGCGGTTCGCCGAGGTGTTTCCGGTGGGCGAAGGTTCGAGCATGTTGGCGAGCGCCAAGGCCGGCGACAGCATCGTGCGCGAGAACGTCGCCTTCATCCGCCCCACCACCGGCGATCCGGCCTGGTGCAACCTGATGTTCTCGCCCATCCGCGGCGACACGGGCGTGATCGAGGGCGTGCTGTGCGTCTGCAACGACATCACCGCCCGCGTCCGCCGCGAGCAGGCCCACGACGCCGACCAGCAGCGCTATCGTCTGCTGTTCGAGAGCATGGACGAGGGCTTCTGCGTCATCGAGTTCTTCGACGGTCCGGAAGGACCGCTCAGCGACTACATCCACATCATGGCCAACTCGGCCTATGAGCGGCACGCGGGCATCCCCAACGTGGTGGGCCAGAAGCTGCGCGAAATGGTGGGGGACGAGGCCGACGCCTGGGTCGAGCGCTATGGCGGCGTGCTGCGCACCGGCGTGCCGATCCGCTTCGAGCAGGAGCTGGTGGCCACGGGCCGCCACCTGTCGCTGTCCTCGTTCCGCATCGAGCCGCCTGAGCTGAAGCAGGTGGCGGTGCTGTTCCAGGACATCACCGAGCGCAAGCGGGCCGAGGCCGAGCTGCGCCTGTTGAACGAGACCTTGGAGCTCCGCGTCGCCCAGGCCCTGGCCGAGCGCCGACAGCTGGCCGAGGTGGTCGAGCGCGCAAGCGTCTTCGTCCAGGTCTCGGACATGGATTTCAATTGGCTGGCCATCAACGCCACCTCGGCCGACGAGTTCGAGCGCATCTATGGCGTGCGGCCCAAGGTCGGCGACAACATGCTGGACCTGCTGGCCGCCAAGCCCGAGGCGCTGGAGGCGGTTCGCGCCATCTGGAGCCGGGCCCTAGACGGCGAAAGCTTCATCGAAGTCGGCGCCTTCGGCGATGAGGGGCGTGAACGTCACTACGAGATGCGCTTCCACCCCCTGCTGGACAGCGACGGCGTGCGGATCGGCGCCTACCAGTTCGTCTATGACGTCACCCAGCGCATGGCCGACGAAGAACGCCTGCGCGCCACCGAGGAGGCCCTGCGCCAGGCCCAAAAGATGGAGGCGGTCGGCCAGCTGACCGGCGGCCTGGCCCACGATTTCAACAACCTGCTGGCCGGCATTTCGGGCTCGTTCGAGATGATCGGCGCGCGGCTGGCCCAGGGTCGAACCTCGGACGTCGAGCGCTACCTGGCCGCCGGCCAGGGCGCGGCGCGGCGCGCGGCGGCCCTGACCCATCGCCTGCTGGCCTTCTCGCGCCGCCAGACCCTGGCCCCCAAGCCGGTGGTGATGAACCGGCTGCTGGCCGACTTCGTCGAGCTGGTCCGCCGCACGGTCGGGCCGGGCGTCGAGGTCGACATGGTCGCCGCCTCGGGCCTGTGGTCGACCCTGGTCGACGCCAACCAGCTCGAGAACGCCCTGCTGAACCTGTGCATCAACGCCCGCGACGCCATGCCGGAGGGCGGCAAGATCACGCTGGAGACCGGCAACCGCTGGCTGGATACGCGCACCGCCCGCGAGCACGGGCTGGAGCCGGGCCAGTACGTCTCGGTCTGCGTCAGCGACACCGGAACCGGCATCGACAAGGCGACGCTGGAGCGGGTGTTCGACCCGTTCTTCACCACCAAGCCGATCGGCCAGGGCACGGGCCTGGGCCTGTCCATGGTCTACGGCTTCGCCCGCCAGTCTAACGGCCACGTGCGGATCTATTCCGAGGTCGGACAGGGGACCATGGTCTGCCTCTACCTGCCGCGCCACCTGGGCGAGGAGCAGAGCGACGAGGCGCCCGAACCGGTCGTGGGCGCGCCGCTGGTCCCGGCCGGCCAGACCGTGCTGGTCGTGGACGACGAGCCGACCGTGCGGATGCTGGTCATCGACGCCCTGGCCGAGCTTGGCTATGCCTGCCTGGAGGCCGGCGACGGCGCGACGGGCCTGCGCATCCTGCAGTCCAACGCCAGGATCGACCTGCTGATCACCGATGTCGGCCTGCCCGGCGGCCTGAACGGCCGCCAGGTCGCCGACGGCGCGCGCGCCCTGCGGCCTGACCTGAAGGTGCTGTTCATCACCGGCTACGCCGAGAACGCCGTGCTGAACCACGGCCACATCGAGCATGGCATGGAGGTGCTGACCAAGCCCTTCGCGGTCAGCGCCCTGGCCGGCCGGGTCGACCGAATGCTGCGCGAGGCGTAGAACGC
>JAEXJH010000228.1 GCA_023445955.1 Pseudomonadota bacterium | reverse complement strand
GGCCCGAGCGCCGCCGGCTTGCCGACCTGGTGCAGACGCTGGGCGTGACCGATCAGGTCGAGCTGGCCGGCCACGTGCCCGATACGTCCGGCTGGCTGCGGCGCGCCGACGTCTTCGTGCTGTCGTCGAAATACGAAGGCGTGCCGGCCGTGGTCATCGAGGCGCTGGCGGTCGCCACGCCGATCGTCGCCACCGACTGCTGCGTGAGCATGGGAGATCTCCTGGAGCATGGCCGCCTGGGCGAGCTGACGCCGCCAGGCGACGTCGCCGCGCTGGCCGCAGCCATGCAGCGCGCGCCGCTACGGCCGCGCGAGACCGACGCGATGCAGGCCATGGCCGGCCGCTTCACCATCGAGCGCTCGGGCAAGGCCTATCTCAGCCTGATGGCGAGTGTCGTGGATTTGAGCGGCCGCAACGCCTAGCTTCGGCTCATGACGGACTGGCGGCCCTATTTCGGATGGCGGACGGCGCTGCTGTGCGCGGCGATCCTGCAATGTCTGCTGCTGGCCGGCGCGCTGGCCTGCAGCGCCCAGAACCGGGTGGCGAACCGCTTCCTGGCGGCCGCGCTGGCGGTGATTGCAGGGATGCTGACGCCGTACGCGATCGGGTTCGCGGGCGCCTATGATCACTTCCGCTGGCTGACCTTCGCCCCCTTCGCCATCCCGCTAGCGTTCGGTCCGCTGCTCTACGGCTATGCCCATGCGCTGGCGGACGGAACGCCGCCTGTCCGGATGTGGAGGCATCTGCTCCCCGCCGCCGTCCAAGTCTCCTACTTCGCGCTCTGCTTCCTGATCCCCGGCGACGCCAAATGGCAGTGGTACACGGGCGGCCATCGCGCCTGGATCGCGCCCGTGTTCGACATGCTGGGCCTGGTGAGCCTGGCGGCCTACGCCTACGCGATCGGCGAGGTCCTGAAGCGGCAGCGCATCCGGCTGGCCGATCACCGCAGCGACGATGACCGGTTCTCGGCGGACTGGCTGAGCCGGGTCCTGCTGGCGATCCTGGCCGGGTTGGGCGTCGAGGCCGGCTTCTGGCTGTGGTCGCTGATCGTGGGCGGCATCGACTTCTTCCAGGAGACCGGGATGTACCTGGCCCTGGCCGTCGTCGGCGTCTATCTGGGCGTCGCCGGCTGGCGGCAGGCCGCACTTCCAACGCCGCTGGCCGCCTTGCCTGAAGCGATCCCGGCCGAACCCCAGCCCGCACCGGACTGGCCCTCCATCGCCCTGGAGATCGCCGACCGCACGCGCGAGGCGGGCTGGTGGCGCGAGCCGGATCTGTCGCTGGCGCGGCTGTCGCGACTTCTGGGAACCAATAGCGGTCGCCTGTCCCGAGCGATCAATCTGGGCCTGGGGATGAACTTCTCCAACTTCGTCAACGGATTGCGGGCGGAAGGTGTCGCGCGGACTTTGGAAGCTGGCTCGGGCGACGACCTTCTGACCCTGGCGCTCGACATGGGCTTTGCGTCCAAGGCCAGCTTCAACCGCGCCTTCAAGGCCCGGTTCGGCGTCTCGCCCTCGCAGTACCGGCGCCAGGTCTCAGATCCTGTCTTTTTCCAAGCGGAAGCGGAAATGAGGCGAGCCGGGTCGTGAGACCGCGCATGGGCAGGTTCCCGTTCACAAGGATCCGCCCATGTCGTTGAATCGCCGCCGCCTGTTGCAGCTCTCTGGCGGCCTAGCCCTTGGCGCCGCTACGCCCGGTTGGGCCGACACCGTCACCAACGATTGGAGCGGCGACGTCGCGATCCTGCGCCAGGCCTGGGAGACCATGCACCCCGGTGTCTATCGCTACAGCACGCCACAGGAGGTCTCGACGCGACTGCACGGCCTGGCCCGCGCCTGGGCCGCGCCGGGGACCTTCCGCAACCGCTTCCTGGCGCTGACCAGGGTCACGGCCTCGCTCAAGTGCGGTCATACCTATCCGAGCCCCTACAACAGCAGCGATGCGACCGTGGCGAAGATCTATCCGGATCGATCGCTGGTCCCGTTCCTGTTCCGCTGGATCGACGGCGCGATGGTGGTGATCCGCGACGATAGCGGCGCGGGACTGTTTCGGCGTGGAACGGTGATCACCGCGATCAACGGCGTGGCGACCAAGGACCTGCTGGCGCGCCTGACGCCTCTGGCGCGCGCCGACGGCTCCAACCTGGCCAAGCGCGTCAGCCTGGTGGAGGCGCGGGGCGAGGATCGCTTCGAGACCTTCGACATTCATCTGCCACTGGTGCTGCCGCTGAAGGACGTCGCCGCCTTCACCCTGGCCGACGGCCGGGTCGTCCGCGCGCCTCTGCTGACCCTGGCCGATCGCCGAGCGGGCTTCTCGGCCTCGGTCGAGGTCGCCAAGGACGCCAATCCCTGGACGTTGAGTCAGGGCGAAGATGGCGTGCACCGGCTAACCATGCCCGGCTGGGCGCTCTACGAGTCCAGCTTTGACTGGCGGACCTGGCTGGGCGGGGTGATGGACGACCTGTCGGGCGATGGGGCGAGGGGGCTGATCGTCGACCTGCGCGGCAACGAAGGCGGCATGGACTGCGGGAACGTCATCATCAGCCGTCTCATCGATCGCGACCTGGCGCTGTCGCGCGACCAGCGCTGGACCCGCTATCGCACCGCGCCCGAAACCCTGCGCCCCTACCTCAAGACCTGGGATCGCAGCTTCCTGGACTGGGGCGAAGCGGCCGCGCCGTCCCAAGAACGCCCCGGTTTCTATCGACTGACGCGCTATGACGACAACGGCAAGACGGGTCTGATCCAGCCGGCCGGTCGCCGGTTCAAGGGACGGGTGGCGGTGCTGTGCGACGCCTCCAACAGCTCGGCGACCTTCGGCTTCGACCAGACCTGCAAGGACAATGGCCTGGCGACGCTGGTCGGCCAGACCACCGGCGGCAACCGGCGTGGCATCAATGGCGGGGCCTTTTTCTTCCTGAAGCTGCCGGCCTCGCAGCTGGAAGTGGACCTGCCGCTGATCGCCAGCTTTCCCACCACGCCGCAGCCGGACGCGGCGATCGAGCCCGACATCGCCGTGGCGACGACGGCGCAGGATATCGCCACCGGCCGTGATCCGCAGATGCTGGCGGCGACGAGACTCCTCCTCAGCTAAAGTGGACCACCGGGGCACGCGAATGGTTGATGATCAGCGAGACCACCTGGTGCAAGCTTCGCGACGGAAAGCCCGCGAAGCGCGGCCCCCTTGAGCGTGTCCTGTCTCGTCTCGAATGGACGGCGATCTCGTAACAGGGCGTGGTTCTGGGGCAGGGGGTCAGGTATGCCTCGACGATGCACCTAGCGACTCATTGCGCGCGACAGACTCTTACGTGGCCGGTCGCGACTCTGATATGTGCGACGGCAGCTTTTAGTGGAGATCTAGCGACGAGCTCGGATCAGCTTGAGGCTTCGCCTGACCATAACGGTCAGCAGAAATTGTCACTGACTCTGTAAGGCGCGACTGGCGGCATCAATTACGCCTGTATGAAACCTGACTCATTATTCCGCGACTGAATCCAAAACCGCGCGATCAGACTCCAAAATACGCACCTGATTTTTGGGCCTGTCTTGGCGCGTTGCAGGTGTAGAGCAGCGCGGACTCGTGAGGGTGCGCGGTGGCTACAGCCAAGAAGGCTAGCGCTTCCAACCTGGCGGGAAGCCAAAGGTAAGGCTGGAAAAGGTTGTGTCGAAATCGGCCTTCGGGTTGTTCGAGAGCGGCTTTGTCCACAGCACATTCAGCTGCCATGCGCCGGTGCGCGGGAAGTCGAAGACGGCGCGGCCCTGCTTGTCGGTGACCGCGGTCCGAAGCGGATGACCGTCGAACTGCAGGTTGTTCAGCATCACCGTGGCGCCGGGCAGCAAACGACCCTCGTAGTAGACGCGAACCGCGAGCGGGCCGTTGGCGCCCGGCGTGTAG
>JAEXJH010000227.1 GCA_023445955.1 Pseudomonadota bacterium | reverse complement strand
GACCTGCTGGCCCGCGCCGACGTCATCACCCTGCACACCCCGCTGACCGACAAGACCCGCAACATCCTGTCGGCCGAGAACCTGGCCAAGACCAAGAAGGGCGTGCTGATTGACAACTGCGCCCGTGGCGGCCTGGTCGATGAAGTCGCCCTGCGCACGCTGCTCGACAGCGGCCATGTCGGCGGCGCCGGCTTCGACGTCTTCGTCACCGAGCCGGCCAAGGAAAACCCGCTGTTCGGTTCGGACAAGGTCGTCGCCACACCGCACCTGGGCGCCAGCACCTCGGAAGCCCAGGAGAACGTGGCCCTGCAGGTCGCCGAGCAGGTCAGCGACTACCTGCTGACCGGCGCGGTCACCAACGCCCTCAACAGCCCGTCGATCACCGCGGAAGAAGCCCCCAAGCTGAAGCCGTTCGTGGCCCTGGCCGAGAAGATCGGCGCCCTGGCCGGCCAGATGGTCGACTTCGGCATCACCGCCATCGACATCGCCTTCGAGGGCGAGGTGTCGAACCTCAACGTCAAGCCGATGACCTCGGCCGCCCTGGCCGGCGTGCTGAAGCCGATGCTGGCCGAGATCAACATGGTCTCGGCTCCGGCCATCGCCAAGGAGCGCGGCATCACCGTCTCGGAGAGCCGCCAGGAAGTCAGCCCCACCTATGACAGCCTGATGCGCGTGACTATCACCACCGAAAAGGGCAAGCGCGCCTTCGCTGGCACGGTGATCGCCGGCGCTCCGCGCGTCGTCGAGGTCAAGGGCATGGAGCTGGACGCGGCCTTCTCGCCGGCCATGCTCTACATCAACAACCAGGACAAGCCGGGCTTCATCGGCGCGCTGGGCATGCTGCTGGGCGAGGCGGGCGTCAACATCGCCACCTTCAACCTGGGCCGCCTGTCGGCCGACGCGGACGCCATCGCGCTGGTCGGCGTCGACCAGGCCCCGGCCGCCGAGCTGCTGGCCAAGATCCAGTCGCTGCCGCACGTGAAGGAAGCGCGCGCGCTGACGTTCTAAGGCCGACGGCGGCTTCGCCTGGAAGTCGCTGTCATCTCGTGCATGTAAGGGGAGCCGCCGGTCCGCCGGCGCTCCCCTTTTTCCTGTCAGGATCCCATGTCCCTGCTCATCCCCCGCAAGATCAACCGCCTGGGCCTGGCCGTGTTCGTCGCCGCCGTGGCGTTCACGCTCTACGCCGCCCTGGCGCCGGGGGACGACACCAAGGGCCTGATCCCGTGGGACAAGGCCAAGCACTTCATCGTCTTCTACGGCCTGACCTTCCTGGCCACGCTGGCCCTGCCCAGGAGCCGGTTCTGGAAGATCGGCGCGGTGCTGCTGGGCTTTGGCGTGGCGATCGAGATCCTGCAGGGCCTGCCGATCATCGGCCGCGATGCCGACGTCTTCGACGTGGTCGCCGACTTCTGCGGCATCGGCTTCTTCTTCGGCCCGATGGTCGTGCGCAGCTGGCTGGATGATGCCCAAGCCTAAGCCTAAATCAGGCGTAGGCCAGATGCTCGGCCTGGAAGTAGAACAGCCACTCCAGCTTCAGCACATTGATCAGTTCACGGAAGCTGGGCGGCTCGTAACGCGACACCACGTGCAGCGGCACGCCGCGGATCTTCAGGATCTCGACCAGCAGCACCAGCGAGGTGTCGACCGAGGCGATCCGCGCCGCCCGCTCGATCACCGTGCTCCAGTCGACCAGGCTGTAGCCCTCGACGAACCGCAGGCGCACCTCTTTCTCGGGCGCGCGGTGCGGGAAGGGGATGGTGCGGTTGCTGCAGGTCTCGTTGATCAGGGCGTAGGGCACGCCGTCGTCCAGGCCCAGCTCGCGGAACAGGCGTTCTTCCTTCTCGCGGTCGCGGCGCAGCTCGACATGGTCGGCCCAGTCGTCCATCGCCACGCCGGCGATCTCGTACTTCAGGTCCATGGTCTGCTCGGGCGCGTACCGCCACGAAAAGAACAGCGACAGATAGGTGTAGTTGGGTCCCTCGATCGGACTGCGGGCGATCTTGTCGTGCAGGAACATGACTTCGTCGCGGAAGTCGAAGGCCTCGTTGTCGAGGATCGGGATCTCGACATGGGGCGGCAGGACCAGCGTATCGTAGACCCAGCGGTGCTTGGCCAGCACCGGCAGGATCACGCGGCGGCCGTCTTGCGCATAGGTCTTGACGATCTTCTGGATGAAGAACAGGTCGCCGACCATGCCGGGCTGGAAGATGATGACAGGCTTCATGCGGACTCGCCGAATCGAGGTCGCCGTCAGTCTGTCACAGCTTGGCCGCCGCGGCCCGCGCCGTCCCGGAACCGCGCCGCGCCCGCCCGGGCCTCTCGGCGCAGGGGCTCGACCCCGCCGCGGCCCTCGACCTTGAGCGCCTCGGTCAGATCGGTGTCCCATTGAGCGAAGGCCGAGGCGCGGTCGGCGCGCAGGCACAGCTGCGGGAAGGCGGCGATCTGGTGGGCCAGTTCGGTCGCCTTCTCCAGGGCCATCCCGGTCGGCGTCACCCGATCGGCCAGACCCCAGCTCAGCGCCTCGGCCGCCCCGACGGCGCGGCCGGTCAGGATCATGTCCAGCGCCCGGCCCTGGCCGACGATCCGGGGCAGCCGCACCGTGCCGCCGTCGATCAGCGGCACGCCCCAGCGCCGGCAGAACACGCCGAAGGTCGCGTCCTCGGCCGCGACCCGCATATCGCACCACAGGGCCAGCTCCAGCCCGCCGGCGACGGCATAGCCCTCGACGGCGGCGATCACCGGCTTGGAGAGCAGGCGCCGCGTCGGCCCCATCGGCCCTTCGCCCTCCGGATCGTAGCGCTCGCCTTCGCCGGTGGCCGCCACGGCCAGGTCGAAGCCGGCGCAGAAGGTCCCGCCCGCGCCGGTCAGGATCGCCACGGCGGCGACCGCGTCGGCCTCGAAGGCGTCGAACGCCGCCCGCAGCTGTAGGGCGGTCTCGGGATCGACCGCGTTGCGCTTATCCGGCCGGTTGATGGTGACGGTCCAGACCGGGCCGTCGGTTTCGACGTCGACTTCGCTCATCTCAAGCTCCTCAACTGTTCAGCGCCCGTGTTCCGCTGAGAAACGGGCTGCCGCGCACGTAGAACCGCAGCGGCCGGTCCGCGTCCTTGGTGATGCCGATCCGCACGCCTTGGCCGATGTCGGCGGGCTCGTGGTCGTCATGCGCCAGCCACAACGGCCCCTCTGCGCACAGGTCCATCCCATCGGCCCAAGGCCCGATCTGCAGCGCCTGGGTCAGCCGTCCCGGACCCCGCGCCAGGTCGCGCAGCTTTTCGGTCCCGCGATGAGCCTGCATCAGCACGATCCCCTCCAGCGGCTCCAGCGCCCGGATCAGCACGCCGGCGCCGATCCCCTCAACCTCGCTGGAGACGTTCAGCATCCAGGACACGCCATAGTTCAGATAGATGTAGGCGTGACCACGCTCCAGGAACATCGGACGCGTGCGGGGCGTCATGCCCCGGAAGGTGTGGCTGGCCGCGTCGCCGATGATGTAGGCCTCGGTCTCGACGATCCGTCCACTGATCACGCCGTCGGGCGTCTCGCGCACGACGACCTTGCCGATCAGGAAGCGGGCGAGGGCGGTGGTGTCGACGGGCAGCTCGGCGCGGGTGAGCCGGTTCACCAGCTATCCACCCGCACGCTCCACGGCTTGCTCATGCCCGCCGCCGCGTCCAGCCCGCCGACGATCCAGCGCCGCGTATCCGCCGGGTCGATGACCGCGTCGATCTCCAGGGCGGCGGCCATGCTGGTCGCCTTGCCGGCCGCGTAGAGCCGGGCCACCAGCTGGTCGTGGAGCGCCTTCTGCTGGGCTGGATCGGTCTCGGCCTCCAGCTCCTTGCGGTAGCCCAGCTTGACGGCGCCCTCCAGGCCCATGCCGCCGAACTCGCCGGTCGGCCAGGCGGCGATGAAGGCCGGCGAATGGAAGGATCCGCCCGCCATCGCCTGGGCGCCCAGCCCGTAGCCCTTGCGGGTGACCACGGTGAACAGGGGCGAGCGCAGCTTGGCGCCGGCGATGAACTGGCGGCTGACCCGACGCACGGCGGCGGCGTCCTCGCTGTCGGGGCCGACCATGAAGCCGGGGGTGTCGCACAGGGAGAGCACCGGCAGGGCGAAGGCGTCGGCCAGCTGCAGGAACCGCGCGGCCTTCTCGGCCCCCTCGCAGTCGATCGCCCCGCCCAGATGGCGCGGATCGTTGGCGATCAGCCCCATCGGCCGGCCTTCGATGCGGATCAGCCCGGTGACCATCCCTGACGCGAAGCCGCCCCGCAGCTCCAGGAACGAGCCTTCGTCCACGAGCCCGGCGATCAGCGCGCGGACGTCGTAGACCCGCAGGCGGTTCTCGGGGATCGCGCCCCGCAGCCGCCGCTGGTCAGGCGCGGTCCAGGTCGCCAGCGAGCCCTGAAAGTAGGACAGCGCCTGCTTGGCCAGCCGCGTGGCGTGGGCCTCGTCGTCGGCCAGGATGTCGATGACGCCATTGGCCCACTGGTGCGCCGAGGGGCCGATCTGCTCGGGCCGGAACACGCCCAGGCCGCCGCCCTCGATCATGGCGGGACCGCCCATGCCCAGATTGCTGTCGCGCGTGGCGATGATGATCTCCGACAGGCCGGCAATGGCCGCGTTGCCGGCAAAGCAGCGGCCGGCGACGATGGCGATCTTGGGGACCAGGCCCGACAGCTGGGCGAAGCTCCTGAACGTCGGGACGTCCAGCCCCGCCACCGCCGTGGTGTCGGTGTCACCCGGTCGCCCGCCGCCGCCCTCGGCGAACCAGACGACCGGCAGCTTCTGGTCGGCGATCACCGCCATCAGCCGGTCGGACTTGCGGTGGTTCATCGCCCCCTGCGTGCCGGCCAGGACGGTGAAGTCGTAGGCCAGCGCCGCCGTCCGCGCCTTGTCCGCTGGGAACAGCGCGCCGTTGACGCTGCCGATGCCGGTGATCAGCCCGTCGGCCGGCGTGCTGGCGATCAGGTCCTCGGTCGAGCGCCGCCGCTTCTGGGCCGCGATGGCCAGGGCGCCGTACTCCAGGAAGCTGCCGGGGTCGACCAGGTCGTCGATGTTCTCCCGCGCCGTGCGGTGGCCGGTCTTGCGGCGCTTGGCGACGGCGTCGGGGCGGGCTTCGTCGAGTGTGTAGCGGTGGCGGGCGATGACCTCGGCCAGGTCGGGGCGGATCGTGTCGAGGTCCTCGGCGACGGCTTCGACGGCTTCGCCGCCTTCGACCTCCATCGGCTCCAGGAACACCAGCGGCTGGCCCTCGGCCATCGTGGCCCCTGGCGCGGCGGCGACCTTCAGCACCCGGCCGCCGGTGGTGGCGTGGACCAGGTGCTCCATCTTCATGGCTTCCAGCACCGCCAGCGCCTGGCCGGGCCGGACGAGATCGCCTTCGGAGACGCTGATCGACCCGACCGTGGCCGCCAGGGGCGCGGCGATGGCGACGGATCCGTCGAGGGTCTCGAAGGCCTGCGTGCTCTGCTCCGGCAGACCGGCGACCAGCTGGGCGGCGTGGTCCTCGATGAACCGCGTGGTCGGCGCCTGGGGCGCGGCCGCCAGGATCGCCCGCACCAGTGGGGCGGTGGTCGCCACGCCTGTGATCTGGAACTCCGCCAGCGCCCGGTCCAGCCGCGCGGCGGCCTCGGCATGGGTCCGCCCGCGCGCGATCACCTTGGCCAGCAGGCTGTCGTAAGCCGCGCCAACCACCGTCCCGGCCACGACCCCCGCATCGACCCGCACGCCCGGACCGCCTGGCGGGCTCCAGGCGCCGATCGTCCCGCTGGAGGGCTTCACCTGCCCGTCGGCCGTCAGAGTCTCGGCATTGACCCGCGCCTGGATCGCCACGCCGAAGGCCGGTGGGACCTCCAGGTCCAGCGGCTTGCCCGCCGCGATGTCGAACTGCAGCCGCACCAAGTCGAGGCCCGTGACCTCCTCGGTCACGGTGTGCTCGACCTGCAGGCGCGGATTGACCTCCAGGAAGAAGGCGGCCTCGCCCTCGACCAGGAACTCGACGGTGGCCAGGCCGCGATAGCCGGCGCACAGCGCTTCGGCGTGCGTCCACAGCTGCGTCCGCAGCGCCTCCGGCAAGGCCGCCGGTGCGATCTCGACCAGCTTCTGGTTCCGCCGTTGCAGCGAGCAGTCGCGGTCGCCGATCGCCAGCACGCGGGTCCCGTCGCCGACGATCTGCACCTCGATGTGCCGCGCCCGCTCGACCAGCTTCTCGGCATAGAGCCCGCCGTCGCCGAATGACGCCACGGCCTCGCGTTCGCAGGCGGCGAAGGCGGCGTCCAGCTCGGTCGCGTCGCGCACCGCCCGCATCCCGCGCCCGCCGCCGCCGGCCCGGGCCTTGAGCATGATCACGCCGTGCTGCGCCTGGAACGCCCGCGCCTCGTCCAGCGTGATCGCGCCCGTCCCAGGGATCAGCGGGACGCCGCGTTCGGCCGCCAGCGCCCGCGCGGCGGCCTTGTCGCCGAAGACTTCCAGATGTTCCGCTGACGGACCGACGAAAACGATCCCGGCCGCCGCGCAGGCCCGCGCCAGGGCGGGGTTCTCCGACAGGAAGCCGTAGCCCGGATGCAGGGCGTCGCAGCGCTCGGCCTTGGCCGCCGCCACGATCGCGGCGATGTCGAGATAGGCCTTCGCGCCCGCGCCGGGCAGAGCGACCGCACGACCCGAGATGTGCGCGGTGTCGCCCTGCGCATGGACCATCACGCTCTCGATCCCCGCCTCCGCCGTCGCGCGGGCGATGCGGACGGCGATCTCGCCACGGTTGGCGATCAGGACGCGGAACAGGGACATGTGGGCTCTCTTCATACGGCCGTTTGACGCACCTTCGCCCGGACAGCTTGACTCTCCAAGCACGAAAGATCAGAACAAAATAGGAACAAGGAGTGAGCAATGGCCGGATCGCGCGAGGCGCGTCTTGCGGCCCTGAGAGGCCGGATCGCCGCGATCGAAGCGGGGACTCGGACTCCGACTCCGGTCCTGCCGTTCGGGGATCCGGCCATCGACGGCTGCTTCCCCGGCGGCGGCCTGCCGATGGGCGGCTGGCACGAGGTGACGGGCGCGGGGCTGCAGGCCGAGACCAGCGCGGCCCCGGCGGCTTTCGTCGGCCTGCTGCTCCGGCCCCTCGTGAAGACCGGCGCTATCGTCTGGGTGGCCCGGCGCAGCGACCTGTTCGCGCCCGGCCTGTTCGGCCTCGGCTTCCCGGCCGAGCGGCTGATCCAGGTCCGCGCCCGCGACGAGGCCGAGACCCTGTCGGTGCTGGAGGACGCCCTGTCGACGGAGGGGGTCGCCGCCGCCGTCGGCGAGGCCGAGGCCCCGGACCTGACCGCTGGCCGCCGTTTGCAGCTGGCCTGCGAGCGGCGCGGAAGCTTTGGCGTGGTGCTGCACCGAAGACCGTACGGCGGCCGAGCGGGGGCGAGCCAGGCGGTGTCCGGCTCGGCTTCGTTCAGCCGCTGGCGGATCGGGCCCTCGCCCGCGCCTCCGCCGCCGGACGATATCGGCCTGGGACCGCCCCGCTGGCGGGTCGAACTCGAACGCTGCCGGGGCGGACGTCCCGGGGCTTGGATCTTGGAACAACAGGAGGCCGGCCATGGCCCGCATCCTTTCCGTCTGGTGTCCCAACTGGCCGATCACGACGTGGCGCCGACGGAACCCAGGGTACGATTGGTCGGCTGAGGCCGGGCGGGCGCCGTTCGCCCTGCTGGCCACGGAAGGCGGAACCCGCCGTCTGGCCGCCGTCGACGACACCGCCCGCGCCCTGGCGCTGTCCGCCGGCCAGAAGGCCGCCGACGCCATGGCCCTGGTCCCCAACCTGGTGACCTTCGACCACGACCCCGTCGCCGACCGCCTGGCGCTGGAGGCCCTGTGCGACTGGTGCGTCCGCTTCTCGCCGGCCGTGGCTCTCGACGGGACCGACGGCCTGCTCCTCGACATCTCCGGGACCGACCACCTGTGGGGCGGGGAGGGCGACATGCTGGTCGACCTCGTCGCCCGCCTGGCCCGCTGGGGCGTGCCGGCCCGCGCCGCGATCGCCGACACCGCCGGCGCGGCCTGGGCGCTGGCCCGCTATGGCGACGACCTGGCCATCGCCGCGC
>JAEXJH010000226.1 GCA_023445955.1 Pseudomonadota bacterium | reverse complement strand
GTCTCCGCCGCCGGACGTGACGCCGCCGCCGCCGCTGCCGATCCCGCCCGTTGAAAAGCGGGTCGAGACCACGGCTCCGCCGGTGATCTCGCAGGCACCGCCGGTGCCGACGGCTCCGCCGGCCCGCGCGTCGGTCATCACGCGTCCGGACTGGGCCCGCAGGCCTTCCGGCGATGACATGGCCCGGTACTACCCGGACCGTGCTCAGCGGATGGAAGTCAGCGGTCGCGCGACGATCTCGTGCTCGGTGACGGCCAAGGGTACGCTGGAAGGCTGCTCGGTCGTCTCGGAAACGCCCGCCGACATGGGCTTTGGTGATGCGGCTATCAAGCTGTCTCGCCTGTTCCGGATGAAGCCGAAGACCCTCGACGGCGCTCCCGTCGACGGTGGCCAGGTGACCGTCCCGCTGGTGTTCCAAGTCCCGCAATAGGGCCTGGACGCAAGCGATCCAAAAAGAAGCGCCCCGGAGTTTCGGCTCCGGGGCGTTTTTCTTTGAAAGTCTCCGGACGGGCGGTGAGGGCGTTTTCGCCCTGGAATCCGCCTGACAGGCGTGGGCGCGTTTTCCTCGGAAAACGGCAAACGAGAACGCGGGCGTTTTCTTGTGAAAAGAGCGTGTTTCGGCGCTTGATCCGGGGAGCCTGTCCGACTAAAGACACTCCCTCGCGATGCGCCGCCTTAGCTCAGTTGGTTAGAGCGCTGGTTTGTGGAATCAGAGGTCCTCAGTTCAAGCCTGAGAGGCGGTACCATCGCAGAGACCGAAAAAGCCCGGGGTTCGCCCCGGGCTTTTTGCTTGTGGGCTGTACATCTCCATCTGTCCGCTACACGACATTCGATGCCGCCTCCAAAATGTCATGGGGATGGGATCGAAACGGCCGTGCTTCGCGTTCAGATCGCTATGGGGGATTGGCGTATGGTCTTGGGATTCCCGCCAAGCGCCCCGGGGTTGGCCCTCGGATGGCGTGCTTTGCCGTCGCGTTTGCTCGCGACGGTCTGCGCGCTGTGCGTCATGGCGGGCCTCGCCCAGGCTGGCGAGCTCAAGTCCGATGAGCGCCCTCCCGCCGACCGACGTCCGGCTTACGCCATCAAGGCCGGCTACCTCTACAAATTGACTCCGTTCGTCGACTGGCCCGCCACGGC
This sequence comes from Pseudomonadota bacterium, assembly GCA_023445955.1. Taxonomy (GTDB): domain Bacteria; phylum Pseudomonadota; class Alphaproteobacteria; order Caulobacterales; family Caulobacteraceae; genus Caulobacter. The sequence goes on along the minus strand of JAEXJH010000226.1, from coordinate 4,284 downwards.
TTTCGAGAGCGCGGCCAGTCCGTTCCGCCTCTGCATCGCCGGCGAGGACCCGCTTGGCGGCGCGGTCGATCACGCCGCGCGGGGCGTGCGGGTCGGAGACCATCCGGTCGTCGTCGTCCGCCTGCCGACCCTGGCCAAGGGCGCGCCCTGTCATCTGCTGTTCCTGGCGGCGTCGCGCACCCAGACGGCCCAGCAGATGTTGGGCCTGGTCGCCGGCCAACCGGTGCTGACGGTGGCCGACGAAGGTCTCGACGCACCCGGGGCCGTGGTCCAGTTCGTCACCGTCGACAGCCGCGTCCGCTTTGAGATCCGCGCCGACGCCGCCCAGGCCGCCGGCCTGACCGTCAGCTCCAAGCTGCTGGCCTTGACCGCCCAGGCCAAGGAGGGCGGCAGATGACGGGGCGGTTGGCCTGGCGCCCGGCCTTGACCGTCTCGATGGCGATCGGGCTGGCGATCGCCATCGTCGCGGCCGCCTTCGCCCTGGCCGTCTATAACGAGCGCCTGGGCCAGCAGGAACGCTTCCGCCAGGCGCAGGTCCAACTGCGCATCCTGGCCAGCAGCATGGCCGCGCCCTTGGCCTTCGACGACCGTTCGGCGGCGCGCGAATATGTCGGCGCCCAGAGCTCCAATCCCGATGTCGAGGCGGTGGCCGCCTACGACATGCAGGGCGGCCTGGCCGCCAGCTATGTCCGCGCCGGCGCGCCGCCGCCGCCGGCCCGCAACGTCCTGGGACCCCCGCGCAATGACGGCGCGCGCCTTGTCTTGACCTCGCCGGTCACCGAGGGCGAGACGGTGCTGGGTTCGGTCTATCTGCGTACGGTGCTGGAATCGCCGGGGCGGCGGGCCATGCGCTACGCCGGCTTTGCGCTGCTGATCGTCATGGCCGCCCTGTTGGTTGCGGTGCTGGGCGCGGCGAGCGCCCGCGAGGCCGAGGCCTATCGCCGCCTGAGCCGGGAAACCCGCGAACGGGAAAAGGCCGAGGACGCCCTGCGCCAGTCGCAGAAGATGGAGGCCATGGGCCAACTGACAGGCGGCGTGGCCCACGACTTCAACAACCTGCTGATGGTCGCGTCCAGCGGTCTGGACCTCCTGGAACGAACCACCGACCCCACGCGGCGCGAGCGCCTGCGCACCGGCATCCGCCAGGCCATCGACCGCGGCGCCAGCCTGACCCAGCAGCTGCTGGCCTTCTCGCGCCGCGCGCCGCTGAAGCCGGAAGTGGTCGATATCGAAAAGCGCCTGACCGGCATGCACACCCTGCTGGACCGCTCGCTGCGCGAGGACGTGGCGGTCGAGATGCGCCTGCCCCGCGACCTGTGGCGCGTCGAGGTCGACGCCTCGCAGATGGAGGTGGCGGTGCTCAACATCGCCATCAACGCCCGCGACGCCATGCCCGACGGCGGCGTGATCACCATCGAGGGCCGCAACGAACCCTCGGGCAAGCCCGGCGGCCTGGGTGACATGGTGCGGCTGTCGATCCGCGACACCGGCGTCGGCGTGCCGCCCGAGGTGCTGAGCCGCCTGTTCGAACCCTTCTTCACCACCAAGCCGGTCGGCAAGGGCACGGGGCTGGGCCTGTCGCAGGTCTATGGCTTTGCGCGCTCATCGGGCGGCGAGGCGGGGATCGAGAGCGTGCTGGGCGAGGGGACGACGATCTGGATGCGCATCCCGCGCTCGACCAAATCCCTGGCTCAGGAGGCTGCGCCGGTGGCCCTGCCGGGGCCGGGTTCGACCGAACGCCGGATCCTGCTGGTCGAGGATGACGACAGCGTCGCCCAGCTGGTCGAGGAGATGCTGCGCGAGCTGGGCTATGACGTCGCCCGGGTCGGCGACGCGCTATCGGCCCTGGAGACCCTGCGCCAGGACATCGCGTTCGACCTGGTGTTCAGCGACATGGTCATGCCGGGCGATGTCGGCGGGCTGGATCTGGCGCGCGACATCACGCGGCTGCGGCCCGACCTGCCGGTCGTGCTGACCACCGGCTATAGCGCCGCAGCGGCCGCCGCCACCAACGAGGGCCGGCGGGTGCTGATCAAGCCCTACCGGATCGAATTGCTGGCCACCGAGCTGGACGCGGTGTTCTCGGGCGTCAAGCGCGCGAGCTAGGGCTTAGGAACCTCGTGGACGGGGGATCGCGTCAGAAGCTCACCCTTCAAGGAGGAAGCCATGTCCAAAGCGCCCCCGATCCCCCCCGAACAACGCGCGTTCCAAGGCCAGAAGCCCGAGCTGGACGACGGTCAGGCCGACCTCGCCGGCAAGTCGACCGGCAAGGCTGACGTGAACCTCGATGAACAGGGCAGCTCCGGCAATCTGCGCCAGAACACGACCCATTCGGGTAACGCCCAGAACCGCCGATCAGCGCGGCGGCGGGCGGCCGACGGTCGGCCGCCCGACACTGAAAATGCTTTCCATATAAGAGTTTATCGCAAGGGGAACGGGCGCGAAGCCGACGGGTTCGTTGGCGGTCGGGGGACATCCGAGGGAGAGTTCCATGGCCGCCGCCGCCAAGACCGCCACCAAGTCCGCCAAACCGCGCCGTACGCGTCGCACCGCCCGCCGCGATCCGCTGGCCATCAGCCTGCTCAAGAAGGACCACCGCGAGGTGGCCGCGATGTTCGACGAGTACGAACAGCTCGAGGGCGACGCCGAGAAGCTGGCGCTGTTCGATAAGATCGCCCTGGCCTTGAAGGTCCACACCCAGATCGAGGAAGAGATCCTCTATCCGGAGGAGCGCGGCGAGGTCGACGACGACCTGCTGGACGAGGCCTATGTCGAGCACGACGGGGCCAAGAAGCTGATCGCCGAGATCGAGGCGATGAAGCCGGGCGACCAATATTACGACGCCAAGGTCAAGGTGCTGGGCGAGTACATCACCCACCACGTCAAGGAAGAGGAACAACCCGGCGGCCTGTTCTCGCAGGCCAAGAAGGGCGACGAAGACCTCGACGCCATGGGCGAGCGCCTGAAGGCGCGGAAGGACGAGCTGATGGCGCAGTACGGCGGCAAGGCCGCGCACTGACGCCAGCCAGTTGAGCATGCGCCCGGCCGAGAGGCCGGGCGTTTTGCTATGCCAACCCCGCCAGTTCCCCCGCCAGCCGCAGGTCGTCCACGAACTCCGCATAGGCCCGCGCCTTCGCCGTTTCATCCGGCAGACGCAGCAGGAACGACGGGTGGTAGGTCACCACGCTCTGGCTCTGGTCGGGCAGTTGCAGGGCCTTGCCCCGATTGGCCCCGATCGGCGTCGGCTTGCCGATCACGCCCAGGGCCGCCGTCGCGCCCAGCATCACAACCACCTTCGGCCGCACTAGCCGCCGCTCGGCGTCCAGCCACCAGCGGCAGGCGGTGACCTCGCCACGATCGGGCGTCTTGTGGATGCGCCGCTTGCCGCGCGGTTCGTGCTTGAAGTGCTTCACGGCGTTGGTGACATAGGTGCGGTCGCGCGGGACGCCGGCTTCCGCCAGCGCCTTGTCGAACACCTGGCCCGCCGGACCGACGAACGGGCGGCCGGCCAGATCCTCCTGGTCGCCCGGCTGTTCGCCGACGAACATCAGCGGCGCCTTGGCCGCGCCTTCGCCGGGCACGCCCTGGGTGGCGTCGCGCCAGAGCTCGCAGCGGCGACAGACCTCGATCCCGGCGGCGATATCGTCCAGCGATCCGGGCAAGGAGCCGTCGTAGGAGGCGTCGCGGGCGTGGCGCAGGGCGGCCTTCAGCTTGTGTTCGGGCGGCTTGCTGGGATGGGCGGCGACCATGCTGGCGGCGCGCTCCTGGGCGGTTTCGATCAGCTCCGGAATGAGCGCCGCCTCGGGCAGGTTCCGCCAGTAGCGCTTGGGCATCTCCTGGCGCATCTGTTTGGGGTTCAGCCGGGCCGGGTTGAAGATCGAGGCGTAGTAGGTGCACCAAAGCTCTTCCTGGGCGTCCTCGGACGGCGCGTCGGCCGGATCGGCGCCTTCGGACACCATGAGCCGCTCGCGATCCCAGGCCACGCAGGCGTCGGGCGTCAGGATGGTCCAATCCATGTTGGTGAAGCGGCGCACGAAGAAGCCGGCGGTGGCCTCGGTGACGCGGTGGGCGGGTTCGAACCAGGCGGCGTAGGTTTCCGTCGCCGCGCCCTCCACGAGACGGAAGCGAACGAAGGCCTTCATCTTGTGGGCCGAACGGCTGACGGCCTTGGCCATGTCGCGGGCGCGGGCCATGTCGGGATCGGCCGGATTGTCGATCAGCCGCGGCTCGCGCTCCAGCCGCCAGAGGATGCGATAGAGCAGGGCGAAGCGGTCGGCGCTGCGG
>JAEXJH010000225.1 GCA_023445955.1 Pseudomonadota bacterium | reverse complement strand
TCACCGGCCCGCGCGGCTTCGACGCCGGCGTTCAAGGCCAGAAGGTTGGTCTGGAATGCGATCTCGTCGATCACGCCGATGATCTGGCTGACCTGGCTGGACGAGGTCTCGATCTCGGTCATGGCCGAGACGGCCTGGCTGACGATGCGACCCGAGCGCTCGGCGTCCGAGCGGGCGGTGGCCACGACCTGCGAGGCCTCCTTGGCGCCGGCGGCCGTCTTGCGGACCGTGGCGGTGATCTCGTCGAGAGCCGCGGCGGTCTCTTCCAGACTGGCGGCCTGCTGCTCGGTGCGGCGCGAGAGGTTGTCGGAGGCTTCGGCGATCTCGTCCGAGCCGCTGTTGACCCCGCCGGTGGCCGCGCCGATGGCCTGGATCGCCTGCTGCATCCGATCGGCAGCGGCGTTGAAGTTGCTCTTCAGGCTCTCTGTCTTCGGCGCGAAGGGCGTGGTGATGCGGTGGGTCAAATCACCGCCGGCCATGCGGTCCAGCGCCTCGTTCAGCGCGGTGATGGCGACGGCGTCGTTGCGGGCGACCTCGGCCTTTTCGGCCTCGTTGGCGGCGCGCTCGCGGTCGGCGGCCTGACGGTGCTCGACGGCGGCCGCCTCGATGCGGACCTTCTCGAGCTCGGAATCCTTGAAGTAGGCCACGGCGGCGGCCATGTCGCCGATCTCGTCCTTGCGGCCCTGGGCCGGCACCTCGACGGCGTTGTCGCCCGAGGCCAGGCGGCGCATGGCGTTGGTCATGGCCGTGACCGGCTTGACGATCGCGCCCGTCAGCAGCAGGCCGCCGCCGATGGCGATGCCAGCCGTGATCAGGATGCCGATGGCCAGGGCCAGGGTCGATTCCAGCGAAGCCTTCTTTTGGGCGGCGGCTTCCGTCGTCAGTTCAGCTTCAGCATTCTTGGAGATGGCTTCGATGGCGTCCTCGACCGGCTGGACGGCCTTGTCGGCGACGCCGTCGTGCTTGACCAGCTCGACCGCCTGCGGACGGGTGGCCGGATCGGCGCCCAGGGCCTCGCCCGGCTCAATGGCCTGCTTGCGGTAGTCGGCATAGGCGGCGTCGACGGCGGCGATGCGGGCCAGGTCTTCCTGGTCGCCCGCGGCCAGGGTGCGCAGTTCTGTCAGCGCGGCCAGGAACTTGGGCTTGTGAGCCTCTTCCAGGCGCTTGACGTAATAGTTGTCGCCCGACAGCAGGAAGCCGCGCAGCGAGTTCTCCTGACGGGTCAGGCGGAAGGCCGCCGTGTCCGCCTGGCGCAGCATCTCATAGGCGCGCTCGGTGCGTTCCACCGAGTGGCCGAGGCCGACCTTGTTGGCGTACAGGGACACGCCCATCACAACGATGGTCGCGAGCATGACGGCGAAGACCGCCATCAGCTTGTGCGGAATTTTCAGATCGCCAAAAGACACCGGCCGTGGCTCCTCAAGATGGGGGCGGCGACCGCTAAACCTCGAATAACGCTACTATTTAAAGGGTACTATGGTTCGCGGGCGTCACAGACAGCAGTGAGCCTCGAACGGTTGCCGCGGCATTAACCGTGATGTGGCGGAAGGTCGCAGTACGGACGGTTTCCGCCACTTTTTTGGTCAGTGGGCCTCATCCCAGTTGAGCGCGGCGCGCGCCTCCACCGTCAGGGGCACGGACAGGGCCACAGCGGGCTCGGCCGCCTTTTCCATGACCGAGCGAATGACGGCGCAGGCGCGATCCGCCTCGGCCTCGGGCGCTTCGAAGACCAGTTCGTCGTGCACCTGCAGCAGCATGCGGGCCTCAAGGCCCGCGGCCTCAAGCGCGGCGGGCATGCGGATCATCGCCCGACGCATGACGTCGGCCGCCGCGCCCTGGATCGGGGCGTTGATCGCCGCGCGCTCGGCGAACTGCCGCTGGCCGACCGACTTGGACTGGATCTCGGGGATGTTGATCTTGCGCCCGAAGATGGTCGAGACGTAGCCGTGCTCACGCACGAAGGCCTTGGTCGCGTCCATATAGGCCTGGATGCCGGGGAAGCGCTCGAAATAGGTCTTGATATAGGCCCCGGCCGCGCCCTGGCCGATGCCCAGCTGGTTGGCCAGGCCGAACGCCGAGATGCCGTAGACGATGCCGAAGTTGATGGCCTTGGCCCGGCGGCGGATCATCGGGTCCATGCCTTCGATTGGCGTGTCGAACATCTCCGAGGCCGTCATGGCGTGGATGTCCAGGCCCTCCTGGAAGGCCTTCTTCAACTGTGGAATGTCGCCGATATGCGCCAGCAGGCGCAGCTCGATCTGGCTGTAGTCGGCGCTGATCAGCACCTTGCCGGGGGGCGCGATGAACGCCTTGCGGATCTTGCGGCCTTCCTCGGTGCGGACCGGGATGTTCTGCAGGTTCGGATCCGACGAGGACAAGCGCCCCGTCGTCGTCGCGGCCAGGGCGTAGGAGGTGTGGACCCGGCCCGTGCGCTCGGCGATCGCGGCGATCAAGTTCTCGGTATAGGTGCCCTTCAGCTTCGACAGCTGGCGCCAGTCCAGCAGCACGCGCGGCAGCTCGTGCTCGTTGGCGAGCGCTTCCAGCACGTCGCTGTCGGTCGACCACTGGCCGGTGGCGGTCTTCTTGCCGCCCTTCATGTTCAGCTCGCCAAACAGCACGTCGCCGATCTGCTTGGGGCTGCCCAGGTTGAAGGGGCGACCGACGATCTCCTGGGCGCGCTCCTCGAACTTGGCCATGCGCAGCGAGAACTCGTTGGAGAGCAGGCGCAGCGCCTCTGGATCGACGCGGACCCCCTCGTTCTCCATCGCCGCCAGCACGGCCGGCATCGGCCGTTCCAGGGCCTCATAGACCGTCGACAGTCCGGCCCGCGCCAGACGGGGCTTGAGGATCTCCCACAGACGCAAGGTGACGTCGGCGTCCTCGGCGGCGTAGGCCGTCGCCTCGGGTAGGGCCACGTGTTTGAAGCTGATCTGGCCCTTGCCCGCGCCGCAGACCTGCTTGAACGGGATCGGCTTGTGGCCCAGGTGCAGCTCGGACAGCTCGTCCATGCCGTGACCGTGCTCGCCGGCTTCCAGCACGTAGGAGATCAGCATGGTGTCGTCGATCGGCGCGACCTGGATGCCGTGACGTGCCAGGACGGCGATGTCGTACTTGGCGTTTTGCGCCACCTTCAGCACCGCCGGATCTTCCAGCAGCGGCTTGAGAGTCGCCATCATGTCGTCGAGCGAGATC
>JAEXJH010000224.1 GCA_023445955.1 Pseudomonadota bacterium | reverse complement strand
ATCCCGATCGCCCGTCCGATGATGGCGCGCGGCCCCGACGTCGGCTCGGCCATCGCCGCCGCCAAGGCCGCCGCGGCCGCCTGCAACGATCTGGAAAGCCTGGCCGCCGCCATCGCCGCCTTCGACGGCTGCCCGCTGAAGACGCAAGGCGCCAAGCAGGCCGTGTTCTCGCGTGGCGTCGCCGACGCGCCGCTGATGATTATCGGCGAAGGCCCCGGCGCCGACGAGGACGCTCAAGGCCAACCGTTCGTCGGCCGCGCCGGCAAGCTGCTGGACCGGATGCTGAAGGCCGCCGGCCTGGAAGACCGCGTCTTCATCACCAACACCGTCTTCTGGCGTCCGCCGGGCAACCGCACGCCGACTCCGCAAGAGCAAGCCGCCTGCGCCCCCTTCGTCGAGCGCGCCATCGCGCTGGTGAAGCCCAAGATGCTGCTGCTGGCCGGCGGGGCCTCGGCCAAGGCGATGCTGAAGCGCGAGGAAGGCATCCTTTCGATGCGCGGCCGCTGGTTCGAATGGCTGTCCGAGGACAAGGCCCTGGAGCTGCCGGCGATGCCGACTCTGCACCCGGCTTTCCTGCTGCGCACGCCCGCGCAGAAGAAGAAGGCCTGGCAGGACCTTCTGACGCTGACCGAGCGGCTTGATCGTCCGGACCGTCCGCACTAAAATAATGCCGATTGTGGGAACGGGGGACGCGCGCCTGCGGGGGAGCGCGGATCACTTTTTGCAGCTTTGGGCACGCCCTTTGGCCGTTCTGTCGGCTCTTTTCCTATGCGCGACGGTGTCCGTTGCGCACGCGGGCGCCCTTGACCCTCTGACTCCGTAAGACGTCCGCGCCTATCGCGCCGCCTTCGCCGCCACCGACCGGGGCGATTTCGACGCCGCCGCCGCGGCCTTCGCCAACGCCCATGACCGCAGCCTGGCCGGCCGTCTGGCCTTCGCCAAGATCATGCACCCCACCCGCTTTTCGGCCGGCTATGACGACCTGACCCGCTGGCTGCGCACCTATGCCGAAGAGGCCGGCGCCGACCGCGTCTACACCCTGGCCGTCAAGCGCAAGCCGGCTGGCAAGCGCGTCGCCGCCACGCCGGTCCCCGAACTCTTCATCGGCGACCAGACCGCCCCGCCGCCCGCCGACAAGGGCCGCGCGGCGCGGGAGGCCTACTATTCCGGCGACGTCCAGAACGCCCTCTCGCTGGCCGTGGCCGGCGGCGAGACTTGGATCGCGGGGCTCTCGGCCTATCGCCTGGGCGACACCCGATCGGCCCAGGCCTATTTTGAACAGGTCGCTCACGACGAGCACGAGGACGAGTGGCTGCGCGCCGCCGGCGCCTTCTGGGCCGCGCGTGTGGCCAGCCAGGCCGGGCATGGCCGCGACGCCCAGACCCTGCTGAGCGAAGCCGCCCGCTCGCCGCACACCTTCTACGGCATGATCGCGGTGCGGCAGCTGGCCATGGCCGGCGTCACCGCCACCGAGGACAGCTACGACCCGATCGCCAGCCTGCTGACGCGCGCCAGCTATGCCGGTCCCGACACCGCCTCGCTGGACCAACTGGTGCGTAACGACCCCCGCGCGCGCCGCGCCACCGCCTTGGCCCAGGTCGGCCGCTGGCGTGAAGCGGGCATGGAGCTGCGCGCCGGCCTGTCGCTGGCCGACACCCAACAGCTGCGCGACGACTGGACCGCCCTGGCGCTGGCGATCAACGCCAACGCCCCGCTGAACGCCGGCCGCGCCGTGCGCCGGGTCGGCGGCGAGGACTATCCCCTTCCGCCGCTGGACCCGGTCGGCGGCTTCACGATCGACAAGGCCATGGTCTACGCCCTGGTGCGCCAGGAAAGCCGCTTCGACCCGATGGCGCTTTCGGCCGCCGGCGCGATGGGCCTTATGCAGGTGCGCCCCGCCTCCGCCGCCGACGTGGTGGGCGACGACAAGCTCTTGGCCGACAACAGCCCGCTGTTCGATCCGGCTTACAACTTGCGGGCCGGCCAGGACTATTTCACCTGGCTGATGGACCGCGGCGTCAAGAGCCCCGACCTGCTGCGCGCCGTGGCGGCCTATAACGGCGGCCCGGCCACCCTGAACCGCACGGCGGCCCAGCTGGGCGCGGACTGCGACACCCTGCTGCTGATCGAGAGCCTGCCGTACAAGGAGACGCGCAACTACGTCGAGAAGGTGATGGCCAGCTACTGGACCTATCGCCGCTTGATGGGCGCGGAGAACAAGACCCTGGACGCGGTGGCCTCGGGCGCGCGGACGGTGGACTTCCGGCTGGACCCGCAGGTGGCGGCGCCGACCAGCATCGACCAGCTGATGAACCAGCTGGCGTCGGCGCAGCCCTAGTAGTCCAGCCGCTTCGCCTTCAGGGCCTTGGCCAAGGCCTTCTCGTCGCCACCGCTCGCAGGCCAGTCCAGCCGGCGCACCAGCACGCCGTGCAGGCGCGGCGAGAGCTTGCCGAGCATGCCGCCCGGGACAATCAGGTAAGCCGGCGCCCCTGCCCCGCCCGCCAGATGTTTCTCGATCGGTTCACGCCAGCCTTCTCGCAGGGCGGGCGCCGCGCGCAGGGTCAGGATCCAGTCGCCCCGCGCGACCGCCGCTCCGGCGGCCAGGCGGTCGCCGGAGGTCGTCACTAGGCGTGCGCCGCTGTCCTCGCACAAAGCCTCGACGCCCGGTTCGCCGTCGGCGACCAGAACCACCTCCTTGACCAGGCCGTTCACGGCGGCGGGCACCAGGGCAGCCATCTGCGCGGCCAGGCCGGTCAGGTCTTCGGAGGCGACGAGGACGACGGAGATCATAGCTTTGCTTGGCCAGCGGGGGCGATGCGGTCAAGGCCCTGCGTGGTCCTCGTCCTTCGACAGGCTCAGGATGAGGACCAAGGCAGCGACCCTACAGTAGAAACCTCATCCTGAGCTTGTCGAAGGACGAGGTTTCG
>JAEXJH010000223.1 GCA_023445955.1 Pseudomonadota bacterium | reverse complement strand
GCTTCAACCTGCACGCCACGCTGCTGCCGCGCTGGCGCGGCGCGGCCCCGATCCAGCGGGCGATCATGGCCGGCGACCCGGTCACCGGCGTCCAGGTCATGCGGATGAGCGAGGGCCTGGACGAGGGTCCGATCCTGATGTCCGAACAGGTGCGGATCGACCGGCTGGAGACCGCCGGCAGCCTGCACGACAAGCTGGCCGTCGTCGGCGCGCGCCTGCTGCCCGTCGCCCTGGCCGCCGTCGAGCGCGGCGGCGCCCGCGAAACGCCCCAGGCCGAGGACGGCGTCACCTACGCCAAGAAGATCAAGTCGGCCGAGGCCCGCATCGACTGGACCCGTCCCGCCGCCGAGGTCGACGCCCACATCCGCGGCCTCTCGCCCTTCCCCGGCGCCTGGTTCGAGGCGCCGTCCGAGAAGGGGCCCGTGCGCGTGAAGGTGCTGCTGTCGCGCCTGGAAGACGCCGATGGCGCGCCGGGGGCGGTGCTGGACGACGACCTGCTGATCGCCTGCGGCCAGGGCTCGGTGCGCCTGCTCAAGGCCCAGCGTGAGGGCAAGGGCGTCCAGGACGCCGACGTCTTCACGCGCGGCTTCCCGATCCCAAATGGGACCAAGCTCGGAACCGTGCTGGCCTGATGCCCCGCTACCGCCTCCTCGTCGAGTATGACGGCCGGCCCTATAACGGCTTCCAGGCCCAGGCCGTGCTGCCGTCGGTGCAGGGCGCGATCGAGACGGCGGTGACGGCGTTCAGCGGCGAGACCGTGCGCATCGCCGCAGCCGGCCGCACCGACACCGGCGTGCACGCCACCGGCCAGGTGGTGCATGTCGATCTCGAGAAGGATTGGCCGGCCCAGACGGTGCTCAACGCCCTCAACGCCCACCTGACCCGTGAAGCGGTGTCGATCCTGGATGCGCAGGTCGCCGAGGGCGACTGGCACGCGCGGTTCTCGGCCAATGAGCGCCGCTACCTCTACCGCATCCTCAACCGCCGCGCCCCGCCGGCCCTGGACAAGGGCCGGGTCTGGCACATGAAGAAGGACCTGGACGCCGAGGCCATGAACGCCGCTGCCCAGGCTCTGGTCGGCCTGCACGACTTCACGACCTTCCGCGACATGCACTGCCAGGCCAAGAGCCCGATGAAGACGCTGGACGTCGCGCGGGTGCGGCGGGTGGGCGAGGAGATCCATCTCGACTTCGAGGCGCGGAGCTTCCTGCATCGGCAGGTGCGGTCGATGACCGGCACCCTGGCAGAAGTCGGTGCGAGGCGCTGGACGGTCGATGACGTAAAGGCCGCGCTGGAGGCCAAGGATCGCCGCGAGTGTGGGCCGGTGGCGCCGGCGGATGGGCTTTATTTGGTGGGCGTGGGGTACGGCGAGACCACTCCCCCCACCTGACCTGCTTCGCAGGTCGTCCGCCCCCAGAGGCGGGCGGAGAAACATGTGCGCTCTCCTCCCCCTTTGGGGAGGGGGACCGCCGAACGGCGGTGGAGGGGGTCAGCGCCGCCTCTACAGCACCGAGCAGTTCGTAATCTGGCTGAACGCTTCCAGCGCCGCCGTGCCCACCACGCTCGTCCCGAACCGATCGAGCTCCGGCGACCACACCGCCACCGTCGCCTTGCCCGGGATCACCGCGACGATGCCGCCGCCGACGCCGCTCTTGGCCGGCAAACCGACGCGGTAGGCGAAGTTGCCGACGCTGTCGTAGATCCCGCAGGTCAGCAGCAGCGAATTGAGCCGCCGGGTCAGGCGCTCGGGAAACACCGTCTCCTGCGCGATCGGCGAGAAGCCGCCCGCCGCCAGGGGGAGGAAAGCCCGCGTCAGCTGGCGGCAGCTCATGGTCAGGGCGCACTGGCGGCAATAGGCGGCGACCACGCCCTCGGGATCGTGGGTCAGGGTGCCCTTGCCGCGCATCAGGCTGGCGATGGCGCGGTTCTGCCAGGCGTTGGCCAGTTCGGAGGCCGCCACCGCCTGATTGATCTCCAGCCGCTCGTCGCAGAGGAAGCCGGCAAAGTCGCGCACCAGCGCCGCCGGGTCGCGCGTGACGTCCATCAGGATGTCGGTGATCGCCAGCGCCCCGGCGTTGATGAACGGGTTGCGCGGGACGCCGCCCTCGGCCTCCAGCAGCGACAGGTGGTTGAACGGCGTGCCCGAGGGCTCCTTGCCCACCCGTGTCCAGGTCTCGTCGCCCAGGCGATTGAGCGCCAGGCCCAGGGCGAAGACCTTGGTGATGCTCTGGACCGAGAAGCCCTCGTCGGCGTCGCCGATCACGTGCTCGCCGCCGTCGACCGTGCGCACGGCCATGCCGAACTTGGTCCCGGGCACGTTGGCCAGTTCCGGGATGTAGTCGGCCTGCCGCCCCTTGCCGAAGTGCGGCTTCACCAGCACCGCCACCTCGGCCAGCAGGTCGGGGATAGAAAGCGCCTTCATCACCGACGCCCCGCCCTTTAAGCGAACGCCGCGAAGTAGCGGTTGATCAGGGCCTCGTAGGCGCCGGCCAACTGGCGGACCTCCTCGACCGGAACCCGCTCGTCGACCTGGTGCATGGTCGAGCCGACCAGGCCGAACTCGACGACGGGGCACAGGGCGCGGATGAAGCGGGCGTCGCTGGTGCCGCCGGTCGTCGACAGCTCCGGGACGCGGCCCGTGGCGTCGCCGACGGCGGCCACGATCACGTCGGTGAAGGCGCCCGGCTCGGTCAGGAAGGCCTCGCCGCTGATCTTGCACAGCGCCTCGACGCGACCCGAGAAGCCCTCGGCGGCGTCACGGCACTCAGCCTCGATCCAGCTGGCAAGGTCATGGCCCTTGTGGGCCGGGTTGAAGCGGATGTTCACGCGGGCCTTGGCCGAGGCGGGAATGACGTTGGTGGCGGTGTTGCCGACATCGACCGTAGTCACCTCCAGGTTCGACGGCTGGAAGCCGGTATAGCCCTCGTCCAGCACGCGGCTCTGCAGGCGCGAGAGGATGTCGACCAGAACCGGGATCGGATTGGCGGCGCGGTGCGGATAGGCCACGTGGCCCTGCTTGCCGTCGACCGCGATCCAGGCGTTGATGCTGCCGCGACGGCCGATCTTGACCATGTCGCCCAGCAGGTTGGCCGAGGTCGGCTCGCCGACGATGCAATGGTCGATGATCTCGCCCTCGGCGGCCAGGGCCTCGACGACCTTGACGGTGCCGTCCTCGGCCACGCCCTCCTCGTCGCCGGTGATCAGGAAGCTGATCGAGCCGGCGTGCTCGGGGACCTTGGCCACGGCGGCGACGAAGGCGGCGATGGCGCTCTTCATGTCGACCGCGCCGCGGCCGTACAGCACCCCGTCCTTGATCTCGGCTTCGAACGGCCCGGCGGTCCAGGCGGCGTCATCGCCGACCGGCACCACGTCGGTATGGCCCGCGAAGCAGAGGTTCGGCCGCGCCGTCCCGCGCCGGGCGTAGAGGTTCTCGATCTCGCCGAACTTCATCCGGCGGCAGTTGAAGCCGAGGGCCTCCAGCTGCCGCTGCAGGGTGTCCATCGCGCCCTCGTCGGCCGGGGTCACCGACGGGCGGCGGATCAGGGCCTGGGCGAGTTCGACAGGGTCGATGCTGACGGAAGCGGGCGCGGGGCGGGTCATGGTGCAGCGTTTAGGCTTCCCTCCCGCCAGACGCAAACCGAGACGGCCGCCCATGCCCAAGATCGACATCGCCACCGCCCCGACCCGCGTCGGCACGGCCTATCCCGCGCCGTTCAACGAACCCTGCCTGAAGCGCCACCGCACCAAGCTGGGCGACGCCGTGGGCATTGATCAGTTCGGGGTCAACCTGCTGCGGCTGGAGCCCGGCGTGTGGTCCAGCCAGCGCCACTGGCACACGGCCGAGGACGAGTTCACCTGGGTGGTCGCGGGCGAGGTCGTGCTCGTCGAGAACGAGGGCGAGACGGTGCTGCGCGCCGGCGACTGCGCGGGCTTCAAGGCCGGCGTCGCCAATGGCCACCATTTTCAGAACCGCTCAGACCAAGACGTGCTGCTGCTGGAGATCGGCTCGCGCAAGCCGGCGGAAGACGGCTGCGACTACCCCGACATCGACCTGATCCTGCGCGACGGCGAGGGCGTCTACCGCCACCGCGACGGGACGGCCTACGACACCGAGGAAGGCCGCAAGCGGTGAGCCTCACCCGCGTCACGCCGACCCTGTTCGTCCGCGATGTCGAGGCGGCGGCGGGATACTACGCCCAGCGGCTGGGCTTCACGGTCGACTTCCTGCACGGCGAGCCGGTGTTCTACGGCGCGGTCAGCCGCGACGGGATCGTCCTGCACCTGCGCCACGTCGACCAGCCCAACTTCGCCGAGCTGGCGGCGCGCGAGGAGTCGCTGATCCTGGCGACCATAGAGACCGACGCGGTCACGGCGCTTTACGCGGAATTCGAGGCGGCCGGCGCGGAGTTCGTACAGCCGCTAGTCCAGCAGCCCTGGGGCGGCCTGGACTTCCAGGTCCGCGACCCGGACAGCAACCAAATCTCGTTCGTGCAGTTCGGGGGTTAGGGGCGGCGTTTGGAGGTCAGCTTTGGGTGGAAAACGGATTCTCAACTAGGGGTTCTCGTCAGCGCTCGCACCAGCGTTCAAAGCCTGTGTTGCGTGTGGGAAGGCCCAAACATCCGGCTTTCCAGTTGCCGCAAGCCCTCCGCGTGGGACCTTGATTGCCGCGCTACGCAGCTTGCGCCCCAGACCACTCCACCAAAGGGTGGTCAGCGGAGGGGCTGGCCTTCCGATCACGGCGTAGCGATTGCCGATCCATTGTAGCGCAGACAGTCCAAACGCATTCTTCGGGTCTCTCGGCGCGATATTCAGATCGAGCCATATGATGCCCGGATGACCCGCACCGAAATAAGGTCTGTTGGGCTCCGCACCAGGACGCTTTTCAGTCCAGCCATTCCAAGGATCGGCCACTTGGCCATCTGGGGCGTCGGCGTGCTCGGCAAGTAGCGGTAGCGCGCCACTAGGGACGTGCCAAATAGCCCCGCCTAGATTTTCTAGTGCAGACAGTTCGTGAGTTGCCCGCCAGCGGCCGGGCCCGTCACCAACGATTGCGGCAACTTCCTCACCAAGAAGATCAAGGAGTGCCGGAATGTCGGCTTCTAAGAGGTACAGCGAATGAGCTGGCATAGCTTATCGATAGCCGCCCCTCGCCAGTAGTCCAAGGTCCCCAAAGGGTCGGAAGCCGCCCCCTCGGGTCGGTGCGATCCTTAAATCTCTTGGAGGCTGCAGCGTGCAGGGCTGAGCGGGTCGGTCAAGGACCGCCTCTGGCGGCCGCTGCGCGGCGACGCGGAGCGTCGTCCTTGAGGGACCTGATCAGCCCTGCGACCGTCTCGCCGTGAGATGTAAGGAGGACCCCTTCTCCGGGGGAGAAGGATTTCCAACAGCCCTAAAC
>JAEXJH010000222.1 GCA_023445955.1 Pseudomonadota bacterium | reverse complement strand
CGCCAAGACCGACCCGCTGGTCGATCTGGCCATCAGCCAGATGGGCGCCAAGCTGCAATAGCAGCCGGCGTCACCGGACAAGAATGAGAGGGCGCGGATCGCAAGGTCCGCGCCCTTTTCTTTTGGGCCTAGAGCGCACCCGTCTTGGTGAAATCCATGCCCTTGGTCTTGAAAGTCAGCACCTGAAAACCGGCCTGATAGAACTCCAGCTCAATCCTGGTCGCGGCGCTCTGGCCCATCTGAGCCTGCATGACGTGCCGATCGAGGTCATTCTCGATGATCACGACATTGGTCGAGCCGTCGGAAGGCGTCACGGCCTTGGCCGTCTGCGGTTCGCCGTCGTCATAGCGGATCCGGATCTCGCACGGCTTGTCTCTGCCGCACATCACCTGGCCTGGCCCCAGGAGGGAGATCAGGAGGTCGCCCCCGGTCCTGGGATGATCGCGAAGGCATAACCGGGCCTTCGCGGGATGGTATGGCGCGGCCAGCGCCACCGCGTTCTCGGAGACGATGCAGGCCGAATAGATCTTCTTGCCGCTCATCTCGTCGGTCGTGGCCTGGTATTGCCAGCCCTGGGGGTATGCTGCGGAGGCCGGTGGCGGCGACGTCTTCGGCTTCTGGTCACAACCAGACAGCGCTCCGGCGGCCGCGACGGCCAGAGCCAAGCTAACGAGTTTCCGCATCCACGCCCCAACGATCACCATGTTCAGCGATCACCCTAGCCGCCGGGGCCGAAACGCCGCAACCGGAGCATCCAAGGCCCGATGACGAGATCGCGAAGGACGACCGATCAATGCCGCGCGAAGCCCGTCCGGTGACTAAGGGCTTCCATGACGAGGCGGCCGCCACAGTGCGCGAGAGGAACGCCGCGCATGTGGGGATCGAGGGATATCGCTATACGGCCTGATCGCCCCGGATCGCGAGATAGGCCCGCTGCTCCGCGGCCTCTTCCTCGGTGAAGACGTGATCTTCCCGATGTTCGCCCGGTTCCCAGGGTGAATAGCCATGCCAGGCGTTATTGTGGCGAAAGGCCTCGAACGCCGACCGCGCCGTAAAGCTGTGCATGAGGACCGCATCCGGCAGGGCCAGCGCCCGCGCCTTATCGTTCTGCGGATGAACCCTCATCATCGAGCCGCCGTCTTCAGAGCCCTCTCGCCAGATTTCGAAGAGCAGCTCGGCCACGGACGCTCAGCCGGCCTTGGCCATCTTGCGGGCCACATAGCGCTTCACGCGCTTGCGGGTCTTCTTCAGCAGCCGCCAGCGGGCGCGGCGCAGGACCAGTTTCTCCGTACGGAGCATCTGCTGCCACACGACCAGCAGCACTTCCGGTTCGCGGCGCATCAGGCGGCGGATCGGGAAGACCAGCTTGGGGTGGCGCTTCTGCCAGCGGATGAAGGTCTTCCGCGCGGCGAACGAGTAGCGCAGCACGATCATCAGCCCGATGACCAGCAGCGGCAGCCCCAGGTGCCCCGGCAGCGGCGTCAGCACCGCGCCGGCCAGGATCACCAGCGTGCCGAAGCCGATGGCGATCCAGCGGAACGCGCGGGCGGCGGACTCGCGCAGCAGCAACGCCAACCGTGCGCGACGGCGGACCCTGTGTTTGATGTCGTCGATGGCGGCGACCGCGTTCACCGTTGGCTACGCTTGAAAGCGCGTTGCTTGAAGGACTTGCGCCAGCGAACCGCCATCCGCCACTTGCGCGGCACGATCAGGCGCTCGACGCGCAGGGCCTGCTGCCAGGCCACCAGCACGACCTCCGGCTCGCGACGCAGCAGGCGGCGCAGCGGGAAGATCAGCTTGGGGTGGGCATGCTGGAAGCGGACGAATTGCTTGCGGGCCTTGAACGAGTTGCGTAGCACCAGCATCAGGCCGACCACGGTCAGCGGCAGGCCCATGGGACCGGGCAGCGGCGCGATCAGGATGCCGCCGATGACCAGCAGCACGCCCAGCGTCACCAGAATCACACGCAGAAAACGCGCGACGAGCTCGCGGGCGAGGTCATCGGCGGTGCGGCGGGCGCGCGGCATGGCGAGTGCGAAAGCAGTCATGGGAGGACGGAACGGGCTTGCGCGCCGCTTGCTCCCTGGAAAAGCCAGTCAGCCCGGATGCGCACCCCCGATATGTGGAGACAACAGGGCGCCGTAAAGGCGCCCTGCCGTCGCAACAGGGGTATGGAATTTACTATTCAGCGGCCAGTGGCGCCGCGGCCACAGGTTTCCACCTCAACCGGGGCTTGCGGGCCGCCAACGTCTCGTCGAGGCGGCGGAGCGGGGCGTGGAACGGCGCGCCCTTGAAGCGTTCCGTCTCGCCCGACTTGGCTGCAGCGGCCAGCAGACGCAGCGCTTCGATGAAGCGATCCAGCTCCTGCTTGCTCTCGGTTTCGGTCGGCTCGATCAGCATCGCGCCGTGGACGACCAGCGGGAAATACATGGTCATCGGGTGGAAGCCCTCGTCGATCATCGCCTTGGCGAAGTCGAGCGTAGTCACCCCCGTGCCTTCCAGCCAGGCGTCGTCGAACAGGGCCTCGTGCATGCACGGACCGTCCGGGAAGGCCGGGCTCATCACGTCCTTCAGCTGGGCCTTGATGTAGTTGGCGTTGAGGACGGCGTCTTCGGCCACCTGGCGCAGGCCGTCGGCCCCGTGGCTCAGCATGTAGGCGTAGGCGCGGACGTACATGCCCATCTGGCCGTGGAAGGCGCTCATGCGGCCAAAGGCGGTCGCAGCCCCCTCTTCACCGGCGTGCTCGACCATCGAGAAGCCATTGTCGTCGTGGACCAGCCACGGCGTCGGGGCGAAGGCCGCCAGGGCTTCGCTCAGCACCACCGGACCCGCGCCCGGACCACCGCCGCCGTGGGGCGTCGAGAAGGTCTTGTGCAGGTTGATGTGCATGGCGTCGACGCCCAGGTCGCCCGGACGCACCCGGCCGACGATGGCGTTGAAATTGGCGCCGTCGCAGTAGAAGTACGCGCCCGCCGCGTGGGTCAGGCGAGCGATCTCGACGACGTCACGCTCGAACAGGCCGCAGGTGTTGGGGTTGGTGACCATGATGGCGGCCACGTGGTCGCCCAGCTTGGACTCCAGGTCCGCCAGGTCGACGCGGCCGTCAGCGGTCTGAGCGATCTCGACGACGGTGTAGCCGACGAAGGCCGCCGTGGCCGGGTTGGTGCCGTGGGCGCTGGTCGGGGCCAGGACGGTCTTGCGGTGGCCGTTGCCTGCCGCCTCGTGGGCGGCGCGGATGGCCAGCAGGCCACACAGCTCACCGTGGGCGCCGGCCTTGGGCGAGAGCGCGACAGCGGGCATGCCGGTCAGGGTCTTCAGCCAGTGGGCCAGGCGGTCCATCAGCTGCAGGGCGCCCTGCACGGTCGACTGCGGCTGCAGCGGGTGGATGTCCGAGAAGCCCGGCAGGCGCGCCATCTTCTCGTTCAGGCGCGGATTGTGCTTCATCGTGCACGAACCCAGCGGATACAGCGCCAGGTCGATGGCGTGGTTCTTCTGGGACAGGCGCACATAGTGGCGGACGGCTTCGGGCTCGGAGAGACCCGGCAGGCCGATCGGTTCGTCGCGCAGCAGGCCGGCCAGGTCGCTCGAGGGCGCGGCGGCCTGCGGCAGGTCGACGCCGGTCTTGTTCCAGCCGTCCAGCTCGAAGATCAGGGCTTCGTTCTGCAGCAGGCCGCGATTGCCGGTCAGGGTCTCGTGACCGCCAGCGTCATTGGCGACACCTTCGGGGCGCGTGGGGCGGCCGACGTTGTTCATGCTCATTGGCCCACCGCCTTGGTCAGGATCTTGGCGAAGAAAGTGATGTCGATGTCGAGCGTGGTCTCGGTGGCCGCGACCAGCAGCACGTCGTCCAGGCCCGCGCCCGCGTCGAGGCGCGAGAACGGCACGCCGGCAATGACGCCGTTGTTGGCCAGGGTCTCGACCACGTCGGCGGCGTCCTTGGGCAGGCGGATGGCGAACTCGTTGAAGAAGCGCGGGGTCAGGATCTCGACGCCCGGCACGGCCTTCAGGGCGTCGCGCAGGGCGACCGCCTTCTGGTGGTTCAGGGCCGCCAGCTGGCGCAGACCGGCCTCACCAAGCAGGCTCATGTGGATCGAGAACGCCAGGGCGCACAGGCCGCTGTTGGTGCAGATGTTCGAGGTCGCTTTGTCGCGGCGGATGTGCTGCTCGCGGGTCGACAGGGTCAGCACGAAACCGCGCTTGCCGTCGGCGTCGACGGTCTCGCCGCACAGGCGGCCCGGCATCTGGCGGACGAACTTTTCCTTGCAGGCGAAGAGGCCGACATAGGGGCCGCCGAAGTTCAGGCCGTTGCCGATCGACTGGCCCTCGGCCACGGCGATGTCGGCGCCCATCTCGCCGGGCGACTTCAGCAGGCCGTACGAGACGGCTTCGGTGGTCACCACGATCAGCAGCGCGCCGGCCGCG
>JAEXJH010000221.1 GCA_023445955.1 Pseudomonadota bacterium | reverse complement strand
TTACGTGCCAGGGCCGAGGCGTGGCGCGACAGGGTGTTGTAGCCGGCCGTGCCGGCGGCGAAGCCGACGACGATCCAGTCCTGACGGGCGGCGCTCAGCCAGGCGCGAACCTCGGTCGGGGCGGCGTTGTCGGCCAGGCCCGGCAGCTTGAAGCGCAGCACGGCCGAGCCGGCCTGGCTGGTGGGGGCCAACGCGATACGGGCCACGCCGTCCTCGCCCAGCACGCGCCAGGTGGCGGCGCGAGCGCCCTCGCCGGCCATGCGCTGGTCGGAGTTGGGATCGGCGGCGACGCCGTAGGGCTCGGCGATCTCGAAGGTCCCCATCGTCCCGGGACGGACGGGGTGGCCGAAACGGTCGGTGAAGCGCACGGCCACGACCGGCGCCGACAGGCCGTCGGCGGTCAGGCTGGAGGCCTCCGGAACCAGGACGGCGCGGGCCGGGGTGTTGGCGTAGGCGACTTCGCGCTTCAGCGTGGCGACGGTCTGGCCCATGGCGTTGACGACCTTGGCGACCAGGACGTTGGTCCCCTCGGCCAGAGGCACCCCGCGCCACAGCGACACAGCCATGGTCCCGTCGGCGCTGGTCTCGACGCCGTCACGCGACAGCGGATCGACCGGCGCGCCGTTCAGGGTCAGGCTGACCTGGGCGCCGGGGGCGTGCTTGACGGCCACGCGGATGGCCGGAACGGCCGGGTTGTGGCCCTCGGCGGGGAAGACGAAGTCAACGCCCGGCTCCTGGCCGGCGAACCAGTCGATGGCCGCCGCGGCGGCGTCGTCCGACGGCAGAGCAGCGGCCTTCTGCGCGGCTTCCGGCGCCGTGCGGCGCAAGCGGAATTCCACGCGTTGCAGGCCGCCCCCGCCGATCTCGACGAACTGCGAGAAGGCGCGGCCCGCGATGCGGGTGTCGCGACCGCAGGCCACGGCCTCGAAGCCGGCCGGCAGGGCGCCGGCGTCCAGCTGCACGACGTGGAGTCCGGGCCGGACACCCTCGAAGTGGAACAGGCCGTCGCGATCGGAGACCACGAAGGTCCCATCTTCCATGACCAGACGGACTCCGGGCACGCCCACGCGGCCATCCTGGCGACGGGTCGCGCAGGCGCCTTCGGTGACGCGTCCGATGATGGTTCCGGCGTCGGTCATCAGCGGCGGGGCTGCGACACGAACGCGCGCCTGAGCCTCGCCGCTGGAGGCGCCCAGCGCGCCCTTGGCGATGGCGCGATTGACCGCCCAGCCCGTCGGAGCGTCGGGACCGACGCTGATCAAGTAGTTGATTTTGCTCAGTTGTGATGGACCGAAAGTCCCGAGCGCATAGGTCAGGGTGCGGCCATCGGCGCTGATCTGCGGGTCGGGCAGCGACGCATCGTCGCGGCGCGAGGAGCCTCGCACATAGCGGAAGCCGCGCGGCAGAACGTCGCTGACCTGGACGCTGTTGATGGTGCGGGCGGCGCCCAGATTGCGGATCGTCAGGCTGTAGCGGACGAAGTCGCCGAACGCGGCCTTGGCGGTCGAGGCCGACTTTTCCAGCGACAGACCGCTGACGAAATTGCGCGCCACGAAGGGGCGCACGCCGCTGTCCAGCGGGATGTCGACCTGCAGCGGATCGACCTGGATCAGATCGAAAGCCTCGCCCCACGACGCCGGCGAGATCTTGAAGGCGTCGCCATCGGGCGCGGCCAGCTTGGCCAGGGCGGCTTCCGTGGCCGTCGAGGGCGCGGAATAGCCCGCCGGCGGCTCGACAAACAGGGCGTAGCGGCCCGAGGCCGTCAGCGGGAAGCGATATTGTCCGGGCGCGAACTGATAGATCGCGCCGCCGGCGTCGGTGACGTTCTCGCCGCTGATCACCGTGGACGGATAGGCGCTGACGCCGTCGTCGCCGAACACCTTGGCCGGCTGCCCGGTTTCCTGGTCGACCAGGGTCACGCGGGCGCCATCGATGGCCTTGCCCGTGCGGGAATCGAAGACGTAGCCGTACGGGTCGATCAGCGCTTCGGCCGAAGCGGTCAGATTGTCGTAGGTGTCGAGCACCATGACGTCGAGCTTGCCGCCGCGCGGACCCGAGATCTGGCAGTCGAACTGGGCGACATCGGCGTCCGTGGCCGGAATATAGGCCAGGAAATGGCCCGTGTTCGCCCCGGTCTCCCAGACCTTCAGGGTTTCCTTGTCGCCGAGCGAGGTCTTGAGCGTGATCGAGGTGACGTCGCGCGCCTGTGGGTCGCGATTGCTGTCCGGATCCTCGATGTCGATGAACACCGGTTCGCCGGCGTGATACGAGGTGGCCGGTCGCAGCTTGACCGCTGTCGGATCGAAACTGTTGCCGCCGTCGAGATCCGGCGGCCCATAGCCCTTGCCGTCGACCAGGCACTGCGTGGTGCTGACGTCCATCGCGACGCCCTCGGCCCCGATGGCCAGGCGCATCAAGCGGATGATCGGACGCCTTGGTTCGGTGACGGCCAGGGTTGTGGTGTTGGAGGTGACGCTGCCTGACCCCGTCGCGCTCACAAACGATAGGCGCGCCGTGTTGGTCAGGGTGGTGGTTGTCTGTCGCGCATGGACGGGCGTGCAGAGCCCGGCGGCGATCGCCAGGCCTGTCAGCGCCAATTTCATGCGGGACGTAAAGGATGTCATTCTGGCATGCGGCCCCGTTCCGGGCGGCGCGAAGCCGCCCGGTCGGTAACCTTCGTCCTTGCTGTGAAGCGACTAGTTCAGCGTGACGCGGAAGCGCGTCGTGGTGGTCGCGCCGACCGCGATGTTCGCGATGGACGTCGCGATCCGCGTGCCGTTGAACACGTTGCCATCCGTCGCCTGCGCCCCGTCCGCCACGCAGGCGCCCAGGGCGACAGTGCCGCCGACATAGGTGCTGCCCGCCACATAGGTGGTGTTGGCCGGGATGTTGTCGGTGATGCCGATCGCCGTGAGCGCGGCCGCCCCGATGTTCTTGACCTGAATGCAGTATTCGATGACCGCGCCTGGAATGGCCTTGGGGGCCACGATGCCGTTCATCGGGTCGCTGATCAGGACCGCGGTCTTGACGACCTGGGCGGTCGGCGCGGCGATCGCGTACTCGTCGCCCGCGCTGAAGCGGCCGTCACGAAGCGCGTCGATATAGCCGGCGGCGTCGGCGAAGACGGTATCGATCTGAGCCGGATCGTCCGTCAGGCTCTGGACGAGGTCGGCGCCCAGACCGGCGC
>JAEXJH010000220.1 GCA_023445955.1 Pseudomonadota bacterium | reverse complement strand
TGCGCGGCACGGCCACGCCTTTCTCCTGGGCGGCTTGTCGCTGGGCCAAATCCTGCATCAGGATCGCGCCCATCTCGGGCCGCGAGAAGACGCCGGCCTGCAGGCGATCGAGAGCCGGGAAGGCGGGCAGGCGGCCTTGCACGGCCGGGGCCATGCGCCAGGCCAGGAACACAGCGGCGTACAAGTCGCAGACGCTGAAGGCGTCCAGCAAGGTGGCGCGGTCGCCAAGGCGGGCCTCGAGCACGCCCAGCGCCTGGGTCAGCGACGCGATCGCCGCCTCGCGCACCGGCGCGGGATCGCCGCCGTCGGTGAAGCGCTCGGGAAACATGGCGCGCGTGAAGGGCGGATGCACGGTGCTGGCGATGAAGCCCAGTAGCGCCTGGGCCTGAGCACGGGCCACCGGTTCGCTGGGCATCAGCCCGGCCGCCGGCGCGAGGTCGGCGATCAACGGCAGGATCGCCGCCGACTCCGTGACGATCTGGCCGTCCACCGACAGGGCCGGGACCTTGCCGGCCGGATTGATCGCCAGGTACTCGGCCGTGCGGGTCTCGCCGCCGCCGGTGTCGACGAGGCGGACCTCGTGCGGCAAGTCGGCGGCGACCAGGGCCAGGCGACTGGCCAGCGAGCACGCCATGGGCGCGTGGTAGAGCGTGATCATGGCGGGCTCGTCTCCAGGGGCTAGCGCTTGAGGCTCAGTTGCAGCGCGACGGTGCGCGGGTTGGTCGGGATGCCGACGACATTGCCGGCTCCCATCAGCGGGGCGGGGAACAGGAAGCCCAGGGCATGCTCGTCGTTCAGGTTCTTGCCGATCAGGCGGATGTCCCAGCCCTGGGCCGGCGAGCCCAGGCCGATGCTGGCGTTGAACCGCTGCGAGGCCTCGATGCGCGGCACGGCCACGCCTTTCTCCTGGGCGGCTTGGCTGGAGCGGTATTCCAGATCGAAGTCGACGCTGGCGCGCAGCCCGTCGAACACCGGACGCGTGATCGACGCTCCGACGATGCCCTGCCAGCGCGGTGCGAAGGCGATGTCGCCGCCGACGCGGGTGTCCTGGGCCTTGGCGTAGGTGTTGTTCCAGAAGATCCCCAGGCCCGGCGCTGCGGCCCACAGGATCTGCGTCTCGAAGCCGTTCGACTTCAGGTCGGTGTTGGTGACCAGGAAGTTCGTGCCGTTGAAGGTGACCTGCTGGAAGTCCTTCACCGTGGTGTGGAACACCGCGCCGTTGACCGTCCAGCGGCGCTGGTCCAGCTGCAGCTTGAAGCCGCCCTCGGTGGTCTTGGCGACCTCAGGCTCGTAGGCCGACTTGTTCAGCAGCGAGGCGGCCTGGGCGAAGCCGCCAGCCTTGGTGCCTTGGCCCCACGAGCCGTAGACCAGCAGGGTCGGTGACACGGCGTAGCTGAGGCCCACCGAGCCGTCGGTGCTCTCTTCCGAGCGCGACTGGCTGAACGGCGCGAAGGGCGGCATGACGGCCGCATAGGCGCCGGGAACCAGTATGGCCCGGCCCATGTCGACGTCCTTGTCTTCCTTGGTGAAGCGCAGGCCCGTGTTCAGCTTCAGCGCGCCGACGACCGTGTAGTTGGCCTGGCCGAAGACCGAGTAGGCCTTGTTGGTCTGGTCGAAGTGCGTGTTCTCCGAGCCGGCGATGGCCGGCGCGCCCGGGGCGGCGGCTGGATAGCGCGTGGTCTGCAGCGTGTCGTTGCGATAGCGGCCGTCCAGATAGAGCGCGCCGACGATGTATTCGAGCCGGCGGCCGACGGGCGAGACCAGTCGCACTTCCTGGGTGAACTGCCACGACTTGTCGTCGAGATACTGTAGGGCCAGGTTCCCTGGCACATAGGCCACGTTGCCCTGGGCGGTGTTCTTGGAGCCGGTGAAGCCGGTCTGCGAGGTCAGGATGTAGTCGCCCAGCTTCCAGTTGACGGTGACGGCGGCGCGCTGGGCGTCCAGCTCGCCCTTGCTGGCCCCGCCGATGGCCGGCGAGTACATGGCCGTCTGGTAATCGCGGTTCGCATCCAGCGAGCCCGGATAGCCCCCGGCCGCCGCCAGGGCCTGGGCGATGGCGGTGTAGCTGATGAACTCGGCGTTGGGGCCGTGCGACTTGCTCTTCTGCAGCTGATAGGTGGCGGTGACGTCGACGCTGTCGGTGGGGGTCCAGGCCGCCACGATGCGTCCGGCCTTGGCGACGGTGCTGTCGCCCCTCTGGCCGCTGATGCGGTCGCGCATCGGCCCGGTCTCGTCGTTGTAGAGGCCCGAGACGCGGACCTTCAGGGTGTCGCTGACCGGCAGGTCGATCCCGCCCTCGATCCGGTCCGAGCCCAGCTCGAATTCGTGCAGATAGCGGGCATCGGCGGCGAAGGTCTCGCCCGGCTTGCGGGTGATCAGGTTGACCGCGCCAAGGCTGGTGTTCTTGCCGAGCAGGGCGGCCTGGGTGCCGCGGATCATCTCCAGGCCCTTGATGTCGAACAGCGCCGTGGAGAACTCGCGCGCCCGGGGCGTGAAGACGCCGTCCACGAACAGCGACACCGAGCTGTCGAACGACGGGTTGCCGGGCTTGGAGCCCAGGCCGCGGATCGTGACGGCGAATTGGTTGGGACTGGGGGCGTTGGAGATGTTCAGTCCCGGCGCGACCCGAGTCAGGTCGCGGAAGCTGGAGACCGCCGCGCGCTCGAGCTTTTCCTGGTCGACCACCTGGACGGTGGCGGGGACCGACTGTGCGGTTTCACTGCGTTTGCGGGCGGTGACCACGACCTCGGGAATGACGTTGGTCTCGGGGCGGTTCGTCGGCGCCGCCGTCTCGCGGGCATAGGCCCCCGTGGCGCTCATGAGGATGAGCGGCGTGATCAAGGCAAGGTTGCCCAGCGTTTTCATGTTTCCCTCCCAATGTGACTATTTGGTCACTTGAGGTCACCTTATCGCTGAGCTGGGTCGGCTGCAAATGTTTTGACTAAATAGTCACCTTTCCGCGTTTTTCGACGCTCAATCCCGCAGGAAGTCCTGCACCGCGGCGATGAACGCGTCCGGCTTATCGAGATTGACCACGTGGGTGGCGTCGACCTTCAGGTACTGGCCGTGCTTGAGCAGGCTCATGGCGCGATCGGCGTCGGCCTGGTCCAGGGCGCCGTTCAGGACGCCGTCGGGCAGGATCTCGTACTTGGCGTGCATCAGCAGGACCGGGCACTGGACCTTCGCCAACGCTTCGGCATGGTCGAAGCCCTGGTTCCAGGTCCCGTCGTAGAAGGCCGCGCCGAAGCGGGGATCGTACTGATCCAGGCCTCGCAGCATCATCCGCACCGTGTCGTTCTTCACCAGGCCGATTTCTACCGGCTGGCCTGGGTTGGCGCGCCGGGCGGCCTTGACGCCTTGGGTGAGGATGAAGGCCGCGCCTGGGCCGACGTGCTTGCGGAAGAAGGCGGCGTTGCCGTCGATCCAGTACAGCAGGAAGTCGTCCGGATGGTCCTTGGTCGCCGAGGCGCTGGTCGCGAACGCCCGGTAGGCGACGGTCTGCTTGATGCGGGGATACTCCGCCGCGAACAGGGGCGGGTCCTCCAGCAGCGCCTTGCGGACCTGCTCGGGCCGGTTGGCCGCCAGCCACAGGGTCAGCAAGCCGCCTGACGAGTTGCCCGTCACATAGACCGGTTGGCCGATCTCCTTGGCGATGAAGGCGCTGAGGTCCGCGCCGATCCGGTTGGCGGTCATCGGATAGTCGGGTGGCGTCTTCGTCTCGCCGTGGCCGGGATAGTCGATGTCGTAGACATGGTACGACTTGGCCAGTTCCGGCAGCACCCGGCTGTAGCTGAACCAGTCCAGCAGCTGAGCGTGCAGCAGCACCAGCGGCGGGCCGTTGTCGGGCCCCTCGGCATAGCTCAGCGTGACGTCGCCGACCTGGGCCGTCTTGCGGACATAGCCGGCGGCCGCGACCTTCTCATGATACGGATCGACATAGCGCGTCTTGGCCAGCAAGGGCCCGGCGACGACGGCCGCGGCCGTTGCGGCGAAGGCGGCCAGGGCCACGCCGATGTGGCGGCGGCTGGCGGTGGTTGGCGCTTTGCTCATGAACTCGACCCTGCTTACCCGTGGCTCGGGATGCAGTATGTTGAGCATCGCTCAGTTTTCGGACTCGCTTTCAAGGCGTCGGAGGCGCTCGCCATGTCGGAAGGCCAGACGCCTGATTTAGCTCGCAAATCGCCGTCCCAAGCCCGGGCGAAGCGAACGATCGAGACCATCCTGGAGGCCACCGCTCAGATTCTGGCGGAGGAGGGCAGCGAGCGCCTGACCACCAACTACCTGGCGCGCAAGGCGGGCTTCTCGGTCGGCACGATCTACCAGTACTTCCCGAACCGGGAGGCGATCGTCCTGGCCTTGATCGAGCGGCAGCGCGAGGCGGTGGAGCGCCGCGTCCGGGCCGTGCTGGTCGAGGGGAGCGGGGAGAGCGCCGAGGCCAGGATCGGCCGCATCGTCAACGCCTTGCACCAGGCTTTCAACGTGCATCGGATGCCGGAACGGCGGCTGATCCAAGCGCTACTGCGCGTGGTCGCCGCCCAGGGGCTGCCGGCGCCGGCCAACACGGTCGCCCTGGCCATTCACGCCATCTGGGCGGAGGCTGCCGGTCCTGGCCATCCTCCGCTCAGCGAGAGTGAGCTTTTCGTCCTGACCCACGCCGTGTTCGAGACCTTGCGACAAGCGACGCTGCAAGGCTCTCCGCTCCTGGGCGCGGCCGAGTTCGAGGCGGCGATCCTGCGGCTGGTCTTCGGCTTCCTTCGCGAAGGGCGCGCCATCGCGCCTGGCGACTGAAAACATTGAAGGTCGGCGCCGCAGCCGATAGCAATACTGCCTTACCGCGAGGCGAATCCCGACTATGCGTGCGACGATCAAGGACGTTTCGGCCCGCGCGGGTGTCTCGACCAAGACCGTGTCGCGCGTCCTCAATCGCGAGAAGTATGTCTCCGACGAGGTTCGTCAGCGCGTCGAGGCGGCGATCGAGGCGCTGAGCTTCCAGCCCAGCGCCGCGGCGCGGATGCTGGCCGGCAAGCGCAGTCACCAGATCGCGCTGATCTACGACAACCACAGCCCCCACTACATCCACCAGATCCAGACCGGCATCTGGGAGCGCTGCATCGAGGAGGGTGTGCGTCTGCTGGCCCAGCCCAGCGACGCGGCCTCGTCGACCTTGGCGGCGGAGATCGGCGGGCTGATCGACCAGACCCAGGTCGACGGGGTGATCCTGTCCTCGCCGGTCACCGACAACGTGGCGGCGCTGGAGGAGCTGGACCGTCGCGGCGTGCCCTATGTGCGGATCTCGCCGGGCACGGACCACGGCCGCAGCCCCTCGGTGTCGATGGACGACGTCCAGGCCGCCGACGACATGACCAGCCATCTGATCTCGCTGGGCCACAAGCGGATCGGCTTCATCATCGGCCACGTGAACCATACGGCCAGCGACCTGCGCCTCTTCGGCTATCGCCGGGCGCTCGACCGGGCGGGGCTGCCTTACGAGCCGCGCTATGTGCGTCAGGGCTTCTTCGACTTCGCCTCGGGCGAGGCGGCGGCGGACGCCATGCTGGACCTGCCGATCCCGCCGACGGCGATCTTCGCCAGCAATGACGACATGGCCGCCGGCGTACTGACCGTGGCCCACCGCCGCGGCATCGCCTTACCGGGTGAGCTGTCGGTGGCCGGTTTCGACGACACCGCCCTGGCCAGCCAGCTATGGCCGCCCCTGACCACGGTGCGCCAGCCGACCCGGCAACTGGCCCATGCGGCCGCGAGCCTGCTGTTCGAAGGCGTCGAGGGGCCGGTCAATCGGCGTCTGGCGCACGAGCTTGTGCTGCGCGGCTCGACCGCTCCGCCCAGCAAGGCTCCTGCCGGCTAGGCGTGGATCACGAAGGCCGCGGCGGACGCGCTCAGCGCTAGCGCCACCAACGACGCCGCCAGGATCGCCAGCAGCGGCCGCCAGCCGTTCTGGGTCAGGGACTGCATGTTCGAGCGCACGCCGGTGGCGGTCACCGCGCAAGCCAGCAGCGCCGTGGCGCCCTTGCCGGCGGCGTCGGCGGCGGCGTGGGGGATCAGGCCGATGGAGTTGATCGCCGCCACCCCGAAGAAGCCGATCACGAACCAGGGCAGGATGGGCGTCGAGATCTTCGCATCCGCATCCTTGGGAATGAACAGAGCGACCACGGCCATGGCCGGCGCCAGCAGCGCCACGCGGGTCAGCTTGACGATGGCGGCGGTCTCACCGGCGGCGGGCGAGAAGCTGTATCCGGCGCCCAGGGCCTGGGCGACGTCGTGGATCGAGGCCCCCAGCATGAAGCCGGCCTGCAGGTCGCTGAGGTGCAGATGGTGGGCGAGGGCGGGGTAGAGCGCCATGGCTGTCGCGCTACAGGCCGAGATGCCGACCAGCACCAGGGTCAACTGGGCCTGCTGGATACGCTTTTCGCCCAGCAGGCTGGCGAAGGCCATGGCCGCCGAGGCGCCGCAGATCGCCACAGCTCCCCCGCACAGGGCGCCGAAGGCCGGCGAGAAGCCCATCCGCCGCGCGGCGACCACGCCGCAGCCCAGGGTCAGGGCGACGATGACGACAATCGAGACCAGGGCCTGCGGGCCCAACTGGGCGATCTGTCCGAAGGTGACGCGAGCGGCGACCAGCACGATGCCCCAGCGCAGCAAGGTGCGCGACGCGATGGTCAGGCCGGGCTCGAGCCGCGAATCGACGCTGAGGAAGTTCATCGACAGGCCAAACAGCAGGCACATCAGGGTCAGCGGCGCGCCGTAATGGTCGGACACATAGGCCGCGGCCAGGGTCGCCAGGCCGGCGACCGCCAATCCCGGCGCGTAAGTCGTGATCCGAACCATCATTCTCCCCGAAACCGAGCTGACTAGCCGCTTTAGCGTCCACGGTCTTGTTCTGACACCGTTATCATATTCGCGGACATGAGCAAGTCTGCCCGGAATTCCGAAATGTGCCGATATGTGAAAATAATGGCCGTATTTCAGAGTGTTGACTGGAATTCTTGGTTGCGGGTTCGCCGCCTTGCGCGCGGAGGTCACTGAAAAACCACCGTTGCCAGACATTCAAACGTGCGTAATATGACAACGATGACATATCTCGACACGCCCCCGCCGACGCGCCGCCTCCACGCCGATGGTCCCGAGATTTCCTCGGTGGCCTGGGGCATGTGGCGTTTCCGGGGAGCAGACGTCGCCGCGGCGCAAGGCCTGGTCGAAGCGGCCCTGGACGCCGGCGTCACCCTGTTCGACACGGCCGACATCTACGGCCCCGACAATGGCGAGGCATTCGGTGCGTCCGAGGCGTTGCTGGGGCAGGTGCTGGCCGCCACGCCGTCTCTGGCCCAGCGCATGGTGATCGCCACCAAGGGCGGCATCATCCCGGGCGTGCCCTACGACTCCAGCCCGGCCTATCTGGAGAGCGCCATCGATGCGTCTCTGACCCGCCTGGGCGTGGATCACGTGGCGCTGTGGCAGATCCATCGCCCCGACATGCTGACCCATCCGGCCAAGATCGCTCACGCGCTGGAGGCTGCGCACAAGGCCGGCAAGATCGGTGCGGTCGGCGTCTCCAACTACACGCCCGCGCAGGTCGAGGCCCTGGCCGCGCATCTGTCGCTGCCGATCGTCTCGCACCAGCCGGAGTTCTCGCCGCTGGCCTATGGCCCGCTGTTCGACGGCGTGCTGGACCAGGCCATGGGTCGCGACATGGCCGTGCTGGCCTGGTCCCCGCTGGGCGGCGGCCGTATCGCCGACCCGCAGGATGAGCGCAGCCGCGCCGTCGCCGCCGTCCTGGACGAGGTGGCCGAGACCGCTGGCGTTTCGCGCACCGCGGCGGCCTACAGCTGGATCATGGCCCATCCGGCCCAGCCCATCCCGATCGTGGGCTCGCAGACCGTGGCCCGCATCGCCGAAATCCCTGACGCCTACAAGCCGCGCTGGACCCGCGCCGACTGGTACCGCGTCCTCGTCGCTTCCATGGGAGCTAATCTGCCGTGACCAACAAGCCCTGTGAGATCAGCTGGTTCTCCGCGCTGTGCGATGACGACTACGAATTCCTGGGCGTTCCCGACCCCAAGCTGAAGTCCAGCTGGGAGCACTGCCGCGACATCGTCCTGCAGGCCGAGAGCGGCGGCTTCGACAACATCCTGCTGCCGTCGGGCTACGAGCTGGGCGTCGACACGACCGCTTTCGCCGCCGGCGTCGCGCCGCTGCTCAAGCGCATGCGCCTGCTGATGGCCACGCGCATCGGCGAGATGTGGCCGCCGCAACTGGCCCGCCAGATCGCCACCATCGACCGGATGCTGGGCGGCCGCCTGACCGTCAACATCATCTCCTCGGACATGCCGGGCGAGAAGCTGGCCTCGGCACCGCGCTACGCCCGCACCGTCGAGGCGATGAGCATTCTCAAGACCATGCTGAACGGCGAAAGCCTCGACCATCAGGGCGAGTTCTGGAACCTGAAGCTGGACCCGCCGCGCATCACCACGGTCTCGGGCAAGGCGCCGCTGCTCTATTTCGGCGGCCTGTCGGAGGACGCCCGCGAGGCCGCCGCCAAGGGCTGCGACGTCTTCCTGATGTGGCCCGACCGCAAGGAAGTTGTCGCCGAGATCATGGCCGACATGACCGCCCGCGCGGCCAAGTACGGCCGCACCCTGCGCTACGGCTATCGCGCCCACGTCGTGGTCCGCGACACCGAGAGCGAGGCCCGCACGGCCGCCGACCGGCTGCTGAGCAAGCTGGACGCCGAGCAGGGCGCGGCCATCCGCGCCAAGTCGCTGGACTCGGCCTCGGCCGGGGTCGCCGCTCAAGCCGCTCTGCGCGAGAGCGCCAAGGACGACGGCTATGCGGAGGCCAACCTCTGGACCGGCGTTGGCCGCGCCCGCTCGGGCTGCGGCGCGGCGATCGTCGGCGACCCGGACCAGGTTCTGGCCAAGCTGAACGACTACCGCGACATGGGCATCGAGGCCTTCATCCTGTCAGGCTATCCGCACGCGGCCGAGGCGGATCTGTTCGCCCGTCACGTGCTGCCGCACATCGACCACGGGCCGCTGGTCTAGGGCGAGGGGAGAGCAGCCGCCATGCCTTCCCAGTCCAATAGCGGTCGGCCGTTCGTCGTCGGTCTAGGCGGCGTGGCCGGAACCAGCTCGTCCACCGAGCGAGCCTTGGCCATCGCGCTGAAGGCGGTCGAGGCGCGCGGCGTCGAGACCCGGATGTTCGGCGGCGAATTCCTGGGCGAGCTGCCGATGTACCTGCCCAAGGCCGCCTCGCGCACGCCGCGGGAGCTGGACTTCGTCGAGGCCATACGTCGGGCCGACGGCGTGATCATCGCCTCGCCGGGCTATCACGGCAGCATCTCGGGCGCGATCAAGAACGCCCTGGATCTCTTGGAGGAAACCGCTCGCGACGGGCGCGTCTATCTCAGCGGCATTCCGGTCGGCCTGGTCGTCACCGCCTATGGCTGGCAGGCGACGGGCAGCACCATCGCCACCCTGCGCTCCATCGTCCACGCCCTGCGCGGTTGGCCCACGCCGATGGCGGCGGCGATCAACAGCCAGGTCTCTCGCTTCGGCGAGGACGGCGCCTGCGACGACGCGTCGGCGGTCACCCAATTGACCATGGTTGGCGACCAGGTGGCCGACTTCCTGCGCCTGAAGCTGTCGGCATGAGGCGCTGAAGGACGACCCAGTTTTTCTAGGAAGACCAACGGCTCCTCGAGGGGCACATAACACCCACCAAAAAGGTGGGAATTAAAAAGGGAGGGTAACCAATGAACACGCGTAACCATCGCGTCGTGATGATGAGCGGCGCCGCCATGGCGCTCACGCTCGCCTTGCTGCCGGCGACTTCGGCCTGGGCTCAGTCTCAATCCACCGGGGACGCGCCGGTCATCGAGGAGGTGATCGTCACCGCCCAGAAGCGGTCCGAGAACGTCCAGAAGGTGCCGATCGCCATCAGCGTCGTCAGCGGCCAGGCCATGGAACGGGCCAACGTCAATTCGCCCGAGCAGCTGATCCAGATGGCGCCGGCCCTGACTTTCCGGAAGGGCAACACCAACAAGGACTCCGCCTTGACCGTCCGCGGCGTCGGCACGGTCTCGTTCGCCTCGGGCGTCGAGCCGTCAGTGTCGATGGTGGTGGACGGCGTGGTCTACGCCCGCAGCGGCCAGGCCACCGCCGACTTCCTGGACCTGGAGCGGGTCGAGATCCTGCGCGGTCCGCAAGGCACGCTGTTTGGCAAGAACGCCTCGGCGGGCGTCATCAGCCTGATCACCCGCGCGCCCAGCCAGGAGAAGAGCGGCTATCTCGACGCGGCCTACTACCAGGGCAACGAATACCGCCTGCGCGGCGCGGTCTCGGGTCCGCTGTCGGACACCCTGGCCGGCTCGCTGGCCGGCTTCTTCAGCCACTATGACGGCAACGGCAAGAACGTCTTCAACGGCAAGGACGTCAACGGCTACGAGCACAACGGCCTGCGCGGCCGCCTGCGCTGGAAGCCCACCGACGACCTGACCGTCGACCTGATCGCCGACTACTCGCACAATGTCGACAGCGGCTATGCCGACAGCATCGGCACGGTGTTCTCCAGCGCCTACAACGACAACGTCTTCCTGCCGTCGCTGAAGCCGCTGACGCCGAACGACACCAACAAGGACATCGACAACGACCAGTCGCCGTTCACCAAGGACATCAACAGCGGCTTCTCGGCCCAGGTGAACTGGTCGGTCGGCGAGTACACCCTGACCTCGATCACCGCCTATCGGAACTGGAAGAACGCCCAGGGCCGCGACGGCGACTTCCGTTCGGACTCGCCCAGCTACGTGGCCACCGGCGCTCTGGCCGCCGACATCCGCACCCAGGACTATGGCCGTCTGAACTTCGACCAGTTCACGCAGGAACTGCGCATTGCCTCGCCGCTGGGCCACTTCTTCGAATACGTGGCGGGCCTCTATTATTACCATACCTGGGAGAGCAACTACTTCATCCGCACGGTGACCTCGTGCACCGCCTCGACTCTGGCCCCGGTGACCCTCGGTGCGCTCGGGACGGCGACGCCGTGCTCGCCCGGCGCTTCGACCTACACGGCCAATTCCGGCATCGGCGAGTTCCAGACCACGCTCGAGAACTACGCCACCTTCGGCCAGGGCACGCTGAACTTCAGCGAGCGCTTCCGCGGCCTCATCGGCGCGCGCTGGACGCATGACAGCATCGACTTCGTCCACCGTCGCCTGCGCACTTCTGGCGCGGCCGCGTTGAGCGGCGTCAACCCGACCTTCTCGGGCACGGGCGGCACCGACGCCAGCGGCTGGTCGGGCAAGGTCGGCGCGCAGTACGACATCACGCCGGTGATCATGGCCTATGGCAGCTATACCCGGGGCTACAAGGGCCCGGCGATGAACGTGTTCTTCAACATGCAGGCCACGGACAATTTCGGCATCGCGCCCGAAACCTCGAACGCCTACGAGGTCGGCATGAAGTCGCGTCTGCTGGACGGCCGTCTGGTGCTGAACCTGGCGGCGTTCAACACGACCTACAACAACTTCCAGGCCACCAATCTGGACGTGATCGGCACCACGGTGGTCTCGCGCCTGACCAACGCCGGCACCATCAAGACCAAGGGCGTCGAGGCCGACTTCGTGTTCGAGCCGGTGAAGAACCTGCGGTTCACGGGCGGCTACGCCTATATCGACGCCAGGATCGACCAGTTCAAATGCCCGGCCATCGGGACCTGCTCGGCCCTGGCGATCAACGGCAAGCCGCTGCCGCTGTCGTCGAAGCACAAGGTGTCGGTCAACACGAGCTACTTCGTGCCGCTGGAAGGCCAGAAGTTCGACTTGGATTTCAATGTCGGCGCGCAATACCAGAGCAAGATGGGCTTCGACATCAACCAGAACCCGTACGCCATCCAGAAGGGCTACGGCACGATCGACGCCAGCGTCGCCCTGGTCAGCAAGGACCAGAAGCTGCGCCTGGCCCTGATCGGCAAGAACCTCACCGACCAGCACTTCGTGATCAACCGCATCCCGAACGGCACGGCGTTCATGCGCCAGATCACGCCGCGTGACGCCGAGCGCTATTTCGGCGCCAGCCTCCGCTACAACTTCAACTGACGTTCCCCCCTGCGGGCCCGGTTTCTCTCATTCCGGCCGGGTCCGCCCTTTCTTTTTCGACGATCGCGCCGAGTGGCGTGTTCGGGGCGGAGGCCAAGGTGCTCGAGTACATTTCCCTGACCGACGGCTTCGTCCTGCGCGCTGCGGGGCGCGAGATCCTGCGCCACACCGCCGACGCGCCGTGCCTGTTCGTCGGCCGGGGCGAGGCCGATGTGAAGATGGCCCGCGGCAACTTCGCCATCTCCGACTACGTCACCGAGCGTGTGGCCCTGCGCGCCGCGACCGCCGACATTCAAGGCGACCGCGTTCGCATCGGCTTCGCCGCCGAGGCCGGCTCTGCCGAGCGTCTGGCGCTGGAGGTCTTCGCGAACGGCCACGTGACCCTGGTCGCCGGCGCCGCCCCGATCAACCGCCTTTGGCTGCGCCTGGTGGGCGAGGCGGGCGAGAACGTCTGGGGCGCTGGCGAACAGCTCTCCTATTTCGACCTGCGCGGCCGGCAGTTCCCGCTGTGGACCTCCGAGCCGGGCGTCGGCCGCGACAAGTCCACCCAGATCACCTGGATGGCCGACCAGATCGGAGCCGGCGGCGACTATTTCCACACCAACTATCCGCAGCCGACCTTCATCTCCTCGCGCCGCTACGCGCTGCACGTCGAGACCACGGCCTATGCGGTGTTCGACTTCCGTCACGACGCCTTCCACGAGATCGAGGTCTGGGAAGTCCCCGAGCGGATCGAGATCTTCACCGCCGACAGCTTCGTCGACCTGGTAGGCGCGCTCTCCACGCGTTTCGGCCGCCAGCCGCCGCTGCCCGAGTGGGTGCTGAACGGCGCGATCATTGGCCTCAAGCAGGGCGACGAGAGCTTTCAGCGCCTGGAGGCCTACGAGAAGGCCGACGTCGCCATCTCGGGCCTGTGGTGCGAGGACTGGGTGGGCCTGCGCATCACCTCGTTTGGCAAGCGCCTGTTCTGGAACTGGAAGTGGAACGAGAGCCGGTATCCGGGCCTCGACCGCAAGATCGCCGAGCTGGCCCAGCGCGATATCCGCTTCCTGGGCTATGTGAACCCCTATCTATGCGTCGACGGTGACCTCTATCCGGTGGCCAAAGAGGCCGGCTATCTCGCCCTGCGACTCGATGCCGATGAGCCCTACATCGTCGACTTCGGCGAGTTCGATTGCGGCGTGGTCGACTTCACCAATCCAGCGGCGGCGGAGTGGTTCGCCGAGGCCGTCATCGGCCAGCAGATGCTCGACTTCGGCCTGTCGGGCTGGATGGCCGACTTCGGCGAGTACCTGCCTACCGACGTGCGCCTGGCCAATGGCGTCGACGGCATGCTGATGCACAACGCCTGGCCGACCCTGTGGGGCAAGGTCAATGCCGACGCCGTGGCCAGCCGCGGCAAGACCGGCGACACCCTGTTCTTCATGCGCGCCGGCTATACGGGCGTGCAGCGCTACTGCCCGCTGCTGTGGGCCGGCGACCAGTCGGTGGACTTCTCGCGCCACGACGGCATCGGCACGGTGATCGTCGCGGCCCTGTCCTCGGGCCTGCTGGGCAACGCCTATCACCACAGCGACATCGGCGGGTACACCAGCCTGTTCGGCAATGTCCGCACCGCCGAACTGCTGATGCGCTGGAGCGAGATGGCCGCCTTCACCGCCGTCATGCGCTCGCACGAGGGCAACCGGCCCGACCAGAACCTCCAGCTGGACCAGGACCCCGAGGTGCTGGCCCATTTCGCCCGGATGACCAAGGTCTACCGTCACCTGGCGCCCTATATCCGCAGCCTTCGCGATGAGGCCAGCGGGCAGGGGCTGCCGCTGCAGCGGCCGCTGTTCCTGCACCAC
Organism: Pseudomonadota bacterium; assembly: GCA_023445955.1. Classification (GTDB taxonomy): domain Bacteria; phylum Pseudomonadota; class Alphaproteobacteria; order Caulobacterales; family Caulobacteraceae; genus Caulobacter. The sequence goes on along the minus strand of JAEXJH010000220.1, from coordinate 4,657 downwards.
GAGGACGATCCGGCGACCTATGCCGAGCAGACCCAGTACCTGTTCGGCCGCGACCTGCTGGTCGCGCCGGTGATCGAGGAGGGCCGCAAGGCGCGCTCGGTCTATCTGCCGGCCGGGGCCGACTGGGTCCATGCCTGGTCGGGCCAGGTCTTCGCCGGCGGCCAGGCCGTCGACACCCCCGCGCCCTTCGGCAAGCCGCCCGTCTACTACCGTGGCGACGCGGCCGATGCGGCGCTGTTCCGCGAGCTCAGGACGCTGTGATGACCTTCAAGCTCGACCGCCGCTTTCTGCTGGGCCTGCTGATCGTCGCCAGCATCCTCAACTATGCCGACCGGCAGATCATCGCGATCCTCAAGCCGATGTTGCAGGAAGACCTGCACTGGACGGACGCCGACTACGGCCACCTGGCCGCGACGTTCCAGCTGTCGGCCGCCATCGCCTTCCTGTTCACTGGCTGGTTCACCGACCGGGTGGGGCTGAAGGTCGCCAACCCCCTGGCCGTCGGCTCCTGGAGCCTGGCCGCCATGGCCCACGGCCTGGCCCATACAGTGGCGCAGTTCACGGCGGCCCGGGTGGCGCTGGGCGCGACCGAGGCTCTGGGCACACCAACGGGGATCAAGACGATCACGGCGGCCTTTGACGCCAAGTCGCGCTCCATGGCCCTGGGCCTGTTCAACGCCGCCGGAAATATCGGGGCGGTGGTTACGCCGCTCTTCGTGCCGTTCCTGGCCGGGGCGGTGGGCTGGCGAAACACCTTCGCCCTCGTCGGCGGCGCGGGCCTGCTGTGGGTCGTCGCCTGGTTCGCCAGCGGCGCGGGCCAGTCCGAGGTCTTCCAGCCGCGCCCGGCCGATCCGCTCCAGGCCGCGCCGAGCAAGGTGCGCTGGATCGACGTGCTGAGCGACCGCGCCACCTGGGCGATCATGGGCGCCAAGGCCCTGTTCGATCAGGTCTGGTGGTTCCTGCTGTTCTGGACCCCGGACCTGTTCCACCGGGTGTTCGGCCTGAGCATGAAGGACTTCGCCGTTCCGCTGGCCGTCATCTATCTGATCGCCGCCGGTGGGTCGCTGGTCGCCGGAGCCGTCGTCAATCGCCTGCTGGCCAGCGGCTGGTCGGTCAACCGCGCCCGCAAGACAGTGATGCTGGTCTGCGCGCTGCTGGTGGTGCCGGCGCCTTTGGTGCTGCACGCCCCCACCGCGTGGATCGCCACCTTGCTGCTGGGCCTGACCCTGGCCGCCCACCAGGGCTTCTCGGTCAATGTGTTCGGCATCATCACCGACGTCGTTCCCGCCCAGCGCGTGGGCACCGTCACCAGCCTGGGCGCCCTGGCCGGGAACCTCTCGGGCATGGCGGTGCTGCAGCTGGCTGGCGTGCTCTTGAGCAATGGCGTCGGTTACCTGCCGCTGTTCCTGATGGCCTCTTGCGCCTATCTGCTGGCCCTGGCCTGGATCCACCTGTGGCTGCCGACGTTGCGGCTGGCCAATCTCTGACCGTGAAGCGTAGTCCGCATGCCTCTTGAAGCCCCATTCGACCTCCTGATCATCGGCGGCGGCGTCAATGGCTGCGGCATCGCCCGTGACGCCGCCGGGCGCGGCGCGCGGGTGGCGCTGATCGAGCAGGGGGACCTGGCCGGCGCCACGTCCTCGGCCTCGACCAAGCTGATCCACGGCGGTCTGCGCTATCTGGAGCACTACGAGTTCAAGCTGGTGCGCGAGGCGCTGGAGGAGCGCGAGCGACTGTGGGCGATCGCGCCCCACCTGATCCAGCCCCTGCGGTTCATCCTGCCGCATCACCGCTCGCTGCGGCCGCGCTGGATGCTGCGGATCGGCCTCTTCCTCTACGACCACATCGGCGGCCGCAAACGGCTGCCGGCCACCAAGAGCCTGGACTTCGCCACCGACCCCGCCGGCAAGGTGCTGGACCCGCAGTTCAAGCGCGGCTTCGAATATTCCGACTGCCAGGTCGACGACGCCCGCCTGGTGACGCTGAACGCTTTGGACGCCGCCGAGCGCGGCGCGCGCATCCTGACCCGCACCCGCGTGACCTCGGCCCGGCGCGAAGGCGACCTGTGGCATGTGCAGGCGGTCGATGGGACAGGGCAGGTGCTGGACCTCACCGCGCGCTCGCTGGTCAACGCCGCGGGGCCTTGGGCGGACGGCGTGGCCGGCCTGACCGCGACCCATGCCGACGCCCGCCTGCGCCTTGTGCGCGGCACGCACATCGTCGTGCGCCGCAAGATCGACCCGCGGGCCTTCATTTTCCAGAACGGCGACGGCCGCATCGTCTTCGCTATTCCGTACCAGGATGATTTCACCCTGATCGGCACCACCGACATGGATCACACCGCCGGCCCGGCCGACGTGCGGGCCACCGACGGCGAGGTTGACTACCTGCTCGAAGCCATCGGCGAATACCTGGCCCAGCCGATCACGCAGGACGAGATCGTCTGGCGCTACGCCGGCGTGCGGGCCCTGCTGGACGACGGCGCCGACAGCGCCCAGGAGGCCACCCGCGACTACGTGCTGTCGCTGGACGCCGAGCAGGGCGCGGCGCCGGTCGTCCACGTGTTCGGCGGCAAGATCACCACCTATCGCCACCTTTCCGAAGCGGCGATCGAGAAGCTCTCCCACCACATCGACTGGGCGCGGCAGCCGCGCTGGACGGCGACGAAGCCGCTGCCGGGCGGCGACCTGGGCAAGGGCGGTCTGGCCGCCTGCATCGCCGACCTGTCGGCGGCCTATCCGTTCCTGACGCCTGAGACGGCGCGCCGACTGGCCCGGGCTTATGGCTCGCGAGCGAAGGTCGTTCTGGGTGACGCCAAAACCCTCGAAGATCTCGGCCAGGACTTCGGCGCGGGCCTCTCCGAGCGCGAGGTCCGCTACCTGATGGACGTCGAGTGGGCCCGCACCGCCGACGACGTGGTCTGGCGGCGCAGCAAGCTGGGCCTGCATCTGGACGCGGCCCAATTCACGGCGCTGGACGCCTTCATGGCCGGGCGCTGAGATGGCCAAGCACTTCCTCGTCCTGGACCAGGGCACGACCTCGTCGCGGGCCATCGTGTTCGACGCCGACCTGCAGATCGTCGCCGTCGCCCAGCGCGAGTCCCCTCAGCACTTCCCCGCGCCCGGCTGGGTCGAGCACGATCCGGAGGATCTCTGGACCAGCGGCCTGACCGTCTGCCAGGAGGCCATCGCCCAGGCGGGCCTTTCCGCCGCCGACATCGCCGCGATGGGCTTGACCAACCAGCGCGAGACGGTGGTGGTCTGGGACCGCGCCACCGGCAGGCCGATCCACAACGCCATCGTCTGGCAGGACCGCCGCACGGCCGAGATCTGTGAAGGTCTGCGCAACGCGGGCCACGAGCCAGAGATCGCCGTCCGCACCGGCCTGCTGATCGATCCCTATTTCTCGGCCAGCAAGATCGCCTGGATCCTCGACACCGTTCCGGGAGCGCGAAAGCGGGCGGAGGCCGGCGAGCTGGCCTGCGGCACGGTCGACAGCTTCCTGCTGTGGCGGCTGACCCTGGGCGCCACGCACGCCACCGACGCCACCAACGCCTCGCGCACCCAGCTCTACAACATCCACGACGGCGCCTGGGACGAGACCCTGCTGGCGCTGTTCGACGTGCCGCGCGGGATGCTGCCGGACGTCCGCGACAGCTCCGGCGACTTCGGCGCGACCTCGCTGGAATGGTTCGACGGCGCCATCCCGATCCGAGGCTTGGCCGGCGACCAACAGGCGGCCCTGATCGGCCAGGCCTGCCTGTCGCCCGGCATGGCCAAGGCCACCTACGGCACCGGCTGCTTCCTGCTGCTGAATACGGGCGACACGCCGGTCGTCTCGAAGCGCCGCCTGCTGACCACCGTCGCCTACCAGTTGGACGGCCAGCGGACCTATGCGCTGGAAGGCTCGATCTTCGTGGCCGGGGCAGCGCTGCAGTGGCTGCGCGACGGCCTGCGGGTGCTGCCCGACGCCGCCCAGGCCGACATGATGGCCGGCCGCGCCGCCAATGACGGGGTGCTGATGGTGCCAGCCTTCGTCGGTCTGGGCGCGCCCGACTGGCGGCCCGAGGCGCGCGGCGCGATCTTCGGCCTGACCCGCGCCACCGGTCCCGACGACCTGGTCCGCGCGGCGCTGGAGAGCGTCTGCCACCAGACCCGCGACCTGCTGGACGCCATGGCCGCCGATCTGGGCGAGGGCCACGAACTGGAGCGCCTGCGCGTCGATGGCGGCATGAGCGCTTCGGACTGGATGCTGCAGGCCCTGGCCGACCTGCTGGATGCGCCGGTCGATCGTCCCCAGACCCGCGAGGCGACCGCCCTGGGCGCGGCGTGGCTGGCCCGGCGGGCGGTGATGCCGGAGGCCGACGACGGAGCCTTCTGGCGCCTGGATCGCAGCTTCGAACCTGTGGGCGATGACGCCACGCGCCTGGCGTCGGCGTCTCGCTGGCGCAAGGCGGTCGAGGCCGTGATGTCGATGGCGGGTTAGGAAAAAGCCGACGTCGCCGCGCGCTTGGCTCGGCGACGTCGAGGTCGCACTAGGCGAGGGTGACGTGCTTGCCGTCGCGCAGCAGCGGGATGGCGTTGCGGCGCAGGTGGTTGGTTCCGGGATTGATGATCGCTTCGGGCGAATACTGGGCGAGATAGACCCGGCGCATCTT